>CAZFQM010000019.1:0-317 GCA_964520995.1 uncultured Oscillospiraceae bacterium | reverse complement strand
CGAAATCAAAAGCTTTTTGGCACACCCCGATTTTCAAAAATCGGTAAACGAAAAGCGCCTGCCGGAATATCTCTCCTTTGAATATCTCCCCTGTGAGGAAACGATGTTCGAAAATGTATATAAGCTGTTGAGCGGACATTGCTTCACCTATCAAAATGGGGTTTTCCAAACCGAGCAATACTATAAAATCGAGTATCAAATCGACGATTCCAAGCCGCTGGAATACTGGGTGAATGAAATCACCGAAACTTTCCGTGATTCCACTCTGGCGCATAAAATCAGCGACGTGGAGGTCGGCTGTTTCCTGTCAAGCGGAG
>CAZFQM010000018.1:11311-12634 GCA_964520995.1 uncultured Oscillospiraceae bacterium | reverse complement strand
CGAGAGCAGGCGCTTTACGCCATGGATGCCCGCACCCAAATGCTTGCGGGCTACGCCGCTTTTCGGGAGCACGCCTTTCCGAAGGCATCCCTGCGGTTGCTGGGACTCGGACTTCGCTCGGACGGCTTGCTGGAGCTGTGTGCACCCGCCCGTGTACCGCTTGTTATCCCGACCTTCAGTCTGATGTGGCTGATCAGCCTGCAGGAATATGTTGCCGAAAGCGGTGACCTTGCTTTCGGCAAGGAATGGATGCCGAAAGCAAAAAGAATCATGGACACCTTTGAACAGCAAAAAGAGAACGAGCTAATCACCCTTTTTTCGGGAGAAGGTGCTTGGAACTTTTATGAGTGGTCCGACGGGTTGGATGGCGATTTGGGTCATCCGAAAAAGGGAACAGACAGCCTTATCAATTTGTTTTATGCCTATGCGCTTCAAAAATACGCTCTGCTTGCCGAGGCACTGGGTGAAGTCGCATTGCAAAGACAAACGAAGAAAATCTATACCGAGCTGAAAGAAGCAATCAACCGTGAATTTCGGGATGAAGCGCAGGGCGGCTACTGTATCAGCCATGAGGATCGACGTTGTCCCGAGCTGGCACAAGCATTGGCGGTCATCAGCGGAGTTGCGGGAAAACACCGTCGTCAGCTGATTCGCGGCTTGGTAAACCGCCGCTTTTTCCCGCAAGCCACCCTCAGCTCAAAAATTTTCACCTATGATGCCCTGCTGACCGAGCCGTCGGTTTACCCGTCGATTCGTCGGGAGGTTAAGGAAATATGGGGGAAGATGCTCTTTGCGGGCGCCACCTCCTTTTGGGAAACCGAAAAAGGCGCCGATGATTTTGAAGAGGCGGGAAGCCTGTGTCACGGCTGGTCAGCGGTACCGGTTTATCTGTACCGCCGGTTAGAGGCGTATGACAAGAGCCTCACGCAGAAAAAACAGTAGCGCCGAGTTCAGGTCGATTCCGTTCGTCACTCCGGTGGAGAGGATTGCCCTGCGGCTTTCGGACAACATCGGTCGGAACGACAGACAAAGCGTTCCGACCGATCGTTTTTTGTCGAAAGCTTCTGTCAATGATATTGCCTTTTTTGCTGTTGACTATGCACCTTTTTGTGTTATAATAAAAAGCAGAAGCAGATGCAATTGCATCTGCGCGCCGCATGAAATGCGGCACAGATGGCACAAAGTGCCATCGCTTTTATATTGCAACAATAAATTGCACTGCAAAAGCAGTGCTTCCGCCTTTGGCGGTAATCAAAACTTTGTTTTGATTTAATATCATTATAACGGACAGCCCGGTTCACCTATACCATCGTAGGGACGGGC
>CAZFQM010000018.1:4628-11211 GCA_964520995.1 uncultured Oscillospiraceae bacterium | reverse complement strand
TTTAATATCATTATAACGGACAGCCCGGTTCACCTATACCATCGTAGGGACGGGCGTCCTCGACCATCCGAAATTGCCATATCATCAGATAAAAGGAGTCAAATCATGACAATCTACCGAAGCGAATATCCCAATCCGCAATTCGAAAGAACAAATTGGATGAACCTAAACGGCGAATGGGATTTTGAAATCGACAATTCCAAAAGCGGCTTGGAGCGCGGTATCCTCAACCGGGCGTTGGCGCAAAAGATAAATGTTCCGTTCTGTCCCGAAAGCGTCCTCTCGGGAATCGGCAACGTGGACTTTATGAACCGTGTCTTTTACCGCAAGGTGATTACCCTCACCGAAGAACAGCTGGCAGGGCACCGCACTTTTCTGCATTTCGGTGCCTGCGATTTTGAAACCGAGCTTTACATAAACAAGGAATTCGTCGGGAGACATTTCGGCGGCTATTCCTCCTTTGCCTTTGAGATTACCGAATTCGTGCAGGCGGGCGACAACATCATCGACCTGCGTGTTACCGACGATACCGCAAGCCGCCTGCAGGCAAGCGGAAAACAGGCAAGAGCCTACCATTCAAGAGGCTGTGACTACACCCGCACCACCGGAATCTGGCAGACGGTTTGGCTCGAGTTCACCCCCGAAAGCTATATCAAGTCCTTTAAGCTCTACCCGAACCCCGAAGCCTGCTCGGTCACCCTGGAAGTAAAGCTTTGCGGCTCTGCTCCGTTCAAGGTGACAGCAAAATACAACGGAAATACTGTCGGTGAGGCGTCACTTCCCCGCGCGGAATACAGCGCCGTAATCACCCTTCCGCTTTCCGAAAAGCACCTCTGGGAGCTTGGCAACGGCAGACTTTATGACCTGGAGCTTTCCTTTGGCGACGATACGGTAAGCAGCTACTTCGGTCTGCGCAGTGTCAGCCTCGATAAAGCACTCAAGCTCAACGGGAAGCCCGTCTTTATGCGTACCGTCCTCGACCAGGGCTTTTATCCCGATGGCATTTATACCGCCAAGGAGGAAAGTGAGCTGTGCCGAGATATCGAGCTGTCAATGGCGGCAGGCTTTAACGGCGCCAGATTGCACCAAAAGGTGTTCGAGCCACGCTTCCTCTATTACTGCGACAAGCTCGGCTACATGGTATGGGGAGAGTACGCCAGCTGGGGTCTCGGTCATGCCGAGCCGGATTGCCTTTGCAAATTCGTTCCCGAATGGTTGGAGGTTCTGGAACGGGATTTCAACCACCCTTCAATCATCGGCTGGTGTCCCTTTAACGAAACCTGGGAATACGGTCCCAAGTTTGCCCGCCAATGCGACGACGTCATGAAAATCGCCTATGAAACCACCAAGGCATATGACTCCACCCGCCCCTGCATTGATACCTCGGGCGGCTACCATGTGATTACCGACATCTATGACATCCATGACTACAGCCAGGATGTCGAGCAGTATAGAGAAAGATATCGCAAGCTTGCCGATGAGGGCGTTTTGTGGGATCCGTTCCCCTCTCGCCAGCATTGGTCGGGAGAGCCTGTATTCGTTTCCGAGTACGGCGGCATCGGATTCAAGCTGGAAAAGGATGAGACGACCTGGTGCTACGGCGAATCTTCCACCTCTGCGGAGGAGTTTTATCGGCGCTATGCGGGGCTTACCGATGCGCTTCTTGACAGCAAGGGCGTAATCGGCTTTTGCTACACACAGCTTTATGACATCGAGCAGGAGCAAAACGGACTTTACACCTATGCGCGCGAACCGAAGCTTGACATCACAAGGATAAAGGCGATAAACGAAAGAAAAGCCGCCATAGAGGACTAACGGAAAACAGCTGCGCTTTATTTTAAAGAAGGAGGGTGAAGGCTTTGGCAAACAGAAAAGGAATTCTCGGCTAACTCATCGCGATATTGTTTTCGCTCAGCGGATGCTATCCCGGTACCGGAACCGACAACCTGCTGGTTCCGCCTAAGCTGACCCCCGAACAGGACAAGATTTATCAGGCGCTTGAAAAAACGGCGGGCAGCGTGATTACCCTCCGTTATCCGCAAACCGGAGAGTATCGCTCCTCCTTTGTTCTGCGTAACATCGACGATGAGCTGGGCGACGAGGCAATCGTTTTTTATAAAACAAATAAAAACACCAACACATCGACCTCCTTAAAGGTTTCGATACTGGACAAGGACGAATCGGAAAGCTGGTATTGCGCCTATGACATTTCGGGCGGAGGCAGTGATATTCATCAGCTGGAATTTTCCTCTTTCGGCGCCTTTGACCAGCTGTTTATGATTATCGGTTACAATCAAGCAGTTGTCGAAAACGAGCTTTCCAACGCCGAAGCCACGCCCTCTCCTCCTCGCCGAGCTGAAAATATTTTGCATATCTACTCCTACCGCGACGGAGAGGTCAAGGATCTGTTCACGCAGGAATATTCGCTGATGAAGGTGATGGATATCGACAATGACGGATATCGGGAAATCGTTACCATCATGGATTCCAAGGCGGGCGACGAGCCGTCGGTAAACATCATCGAATATCATGCGGGCAAATTCTACCTTTCTCAGGTGGAAAGGGTGGCGCTTGATAACACAATTTTGTCCTATGTCAACCTGCAAAGCGGCTTTATCGGAGCCAATCGCTCCGCCCTCTATCTGGATGGCATCAGAGAGGATGGCACAACCACCACCGAGCTTTTGTTTTACAAGGAGGGCAAGCTGCAAAGTGCCCGCCTCGAAAAGGAGGTTCTCGACAGCATCGACACCCGAAAAGCAGGAAATATGTCGATGGACGTCGATAACGATAATGTCATCGAAATTCCCGAGCTGCACCTGATGCCGGGCTATGAATATCCCGAGCTCATGGATGTGCAGGAAGCCGATAAGCTTTATTTTACCCACTGGAAGATTTTTTCGAACGGTGCCTTTCAATTAAAAAAGATATCCTATTTCAATATGGATTTCAATTATCTGTTTGACCTTCCGCCCCGCTGGCAAAGCGGTGTGACCGCCCGCAAGGTGGCAGAAGAAAACAAAATCGTTTTCTATTCCTATGACCTCGACCTGCAATATATGGTCGAGGAGCTGCTCAGCATTAAGGTGGTCAACGAAAACAGCAAGGCGGAGGCGGAAAAAGAGGGCTATCAACTGATTCGCTACAGCGGACAGCTTTATTATTACGCCAAAACCGCCTCTCCGACGGACCGCTACTATCAAATTGATTTTTATACAGTAAAGGAAAATTTCACCCTGCTCAATTATCAACCGCCGCGGCATCTCGGTACCTGTCGCCCAACACGGAAAGAGGAGAAAACGGCATGAGAAGAATTTTGGTATGTGAGGACGAGGACGTCATTCGGGACTTTGTGGTCATCAACCTGCAAAGAGCCGGCTACAGCGTGGTAGATGTCGGCTCCGGCGAGGAGGCTCTGCGGGTATTCAATGAAGCAAACGGCAACTTCGATATTGCGTTGCTGGATATTATGATGCCGGGAATTGACGGCTTCCGGGTCTGCAAGGAGCTGCGCGCCAAGAGCAGTAAGCTGGGCATTATTATGCTCTCCGCAAAAACGCAGGAAATGGATAAGGTCAACGGCTTAATGATCGGCGCGGATGATTACGTGACCAAGCCGTTCAGTCCCTCCGAGCTGGTTGCCCGAGTCGATGCAATCTGTCGGCGGATATCCATGAGTGAAAACACCGTCAAACAGCCCGCCGTAATTGAATCCGATTGCTTTCGGCTGGAGCCAAAGAGCCGTACCCTCTCCAAAAACGGCGAAATCATCGACCTGACACAGGTGGAATACCAAATCATGGAGCTTTTTTTGAAAAATCAAAACATTGCGCTGGATCTCAATCGGATTCTGACAGAAATTTGGGGAGAAGACTATTTCGGCGACGTCAAAATCGTGGATGTCAACATCAGACGGCTCCGCATAAAAGTGGAGGAGGAGCCCTCCAACCCCAGATACATCTCTACCGTTTGGGGCTTCGGCTACAAGTGGTGCTGTTAAATCGCGCACCACATTGAAAAATCGCTTATAAGGAGGTGCGCGGATGAAATCAAAAAGCATTACCCGCCGCTGGATTATAAACAGCCTCGGTGTCATTTTGTTTATCTTAGTCGGGCTGGAAATCGTTTTCGGCTTCGGCGTGAAAACCTATTTTTATGATTTCGCCAAGCGCTCTCTGGAAAACAAGGCGACCATGCTGTCGGCACAGCTCACCTACGCCGCAGGCAGTGCAACCGGAAGCTATGCGGATGCCATCAACGATTTGGTGCAAAACTACGATGACAAAACCACCACCGAGCTGATGGCAATCAATAACTTCGGCGAGATTGCAATGACCTCGAGCGGCTTTTCCTATGACAATGACGTCAGAATGGACGATCACCAGGACGCACAGACCGACCCCCGCGGCAGAGGCTACTATGTCGGAAAGGACAGCAACGGAAACCGCATTATGGCATATACGGTGCGGCTTCAGGTAAACAGCGACTATGCGGCGCTTCGGCTGGTCACCTCAACCGACAATATCGATAACGTGATTTTCTCCGCAATTGCGGTATTTACGGTCATTTGCATGGTAATCGTCATTTTCGTGGTAATCTCGGGTATCTATTTCGTAAAGTCCATCGTCATTCCGGTGCGGGAGATCGGCGTAGCGGCGCGGAAAATCGCCTCGGGAGATCTGGAGGCACGGCTCTGCAAAAACTCGGATGATGAATTGGGTGAATTGTGCGACACCATTAACTATATGGCGGACGAGCTGTCTGCCACCGAAAATATGAAAAACGAGTTTATTTCGTCGGTATCACATGAGCTTCGCACCCCGCTTACGGCGATCAAGGGCTGGGGTGAGACCTTAGCCTCGGCTGACAATCGAGATACCGAAATGATGCAAAAGGGTATGCGGGTCATCATTCATGAAACCGAGCGCCTGGCGCAGATGGTAGAGGAGCTGCTGGAATTTTCCCGCATCCAAAGCGGTCGTCTGACCCTGGTCAAAACCAAGATGGACATCCTGGCGGAGCTGGAGGAAGCGGTGTTAATCTACGGCGAACGCGCCAAACGGGAAAATATTTCCTTGGTTTATCATGCGCCCGAAATGCTTCCGATTATCTTCGGGGATAAAAACCGCCTGAGACAGGTGTTTATCAATATCATCGACAATGCACTGAAATATTCGGACAGCGGAGATTCGGTAACGGTGACCGCCAAAGAGGCGGAAAACGCCGTTGAGATCATCATTGCCGACACCGGCTGCGGAATCAGTGCGGTCGATCTGCCCAAGGTAAAAACAAAATTTTACAAGGCAAATTCCACGCGGAGAGGCTCGGGAATCGGGCTGGCACTCGCCAATGAGATTGTCATGATGCATGACGGCGAATTGCGAATCGACAGCAAGGAAAATGTCGGCACGACCGTAACGGTTCTTCTGCCGACCTTAACCGATACCGAACTCAAGCAGGCGGTCGCAAATCAAAGAAAGGAACAACCAAGCGATGAAAAATAAGAAAAACCAAACAAACGGACATAAAAGCAAGATCGGCGGTCAGGCGCTGATTGAGGGCGTTATGATGCGGGGAATCGACAAATCCGCAATGAGCGTGCGGCTTCCCGACGGAAGCATTGACACCGAATGCCGAGAGGTCGGCAATCTGAACCGTGCCTGGTATCATAAGCTTCCGATTGTGCGGGGCGTTGTGAATTTTATCGGCTCGATGATTACCGGTTATCGGTGCATGATGAAATCGGCGGAAAAGGCAGGCATGGAGGAGCTTGAGGGCGAGCCGTCCAAATTCGACCTCTGGCTGGAAAAGCATCTCGGTGAGCATCTGATGAAGATTGTCGGTGCGGTGGCAATGGTGTTCGGCGTTGCCCTGGCGTTGATTTTGTTTATGTTTTTGCCGGCGCTGGCGGTCAAGGGCGTTCAGCTTCTCTTTGACCCCGGTATCTTTAAATCGCTGATTGAAGGCGTGATTAAAATCATCGTCTTTATTCTGTATTTGGCGTTGGTTTCCCGCATGAAGGAAATCAAGCGTGTCTTCGGCTACCACGGCGCGGAGCATAAATCAATTGCCTGCTATGAGGCAGGCGAAGAGCTGACCGTCGAGAACGTCAGAAAGCATACCCGCTTCCACCCGCGTTGCGGAACCAGCTTCATTTTGATTGTGTTGGTCATCGGCATATTGGTCTTTTCGGTCGTCACCTGGAACAGCCTGTGGATGCGAGTCGTGCTCAAGCTGGCGTTGCTGCCCGTTGTCATGGGCGTGGCGTATGAAATCATCAAGCTGGCGGGCAGATATGATAATATCGTTACAAGGGTCATCTCGGCGCCCGGACTTTGGCTGCAAAGACTCACCACAAACGAGCCGGATGACAGCCAGATAGAGGTTGCCATTGCGGCATTGACTGCCGTACTGCCCGACAATAAAGAAGAGGACCAATGGTAAAGGAAGAGAAAATGACCTACGGACAGGTCAATCGAGAGCTGCAACAGAGGCTGACCGCCGTCGGCATCGAAAATGCGGCATTTGAGGCGGCAGAGCTAATCTGTCTGGCAACCGAAGCGACAAAAGAGCGACTTTTGCT
>CAZFQM010000018.1:0-4618 GCA_964520995.1 uncultured Oscillospiraceae bacterium | reverse complement strand
CGGGAATTTCCGTCCGAAGCACTGCCGCAATTAAAGCAAGCGGCGGATAAGCGAATAAGCGGCTATCCGTTGCAATATTTGTTGGGCGAATGGGATTTTTACGGTCGCTCCTTTCGGGTCGGCGAGGGGGTACTGATCCCACGCAGTGATACCGAGGTGCTCTGTGAGCAGGCGATTCGCTTTGTGGGTGATAAGCCGATGACTATCCTGGATTTATGCAGCGGCAGCGGCTGTATCGCAGTGACAATGGCAAAGGAATGCCCGGCAAGCAGAGTTTATGCGGTGGAAAAATCGGAGGCGGCGTACTCCTATCTGACCGAAAACATTGCAAAAAACCAAGCGGCGGTAGCTCCGCTTTTGTGTGACGCCCTGCTGGCAGACAGCCTGTCACTCCTGCCGCAATGCGACGTCATCCTGTCAAATCCGCCCTATTTGACCGATGCCGATATGCGGGCATTGCAAAAAGAGGTAACCTTTGAGCCGCAAGCCGCGCTTTATGGGGACACCGACGGTCTGCTGTTCTATCGAAAGCTGACCTCACTCTGGACTGAGAAGCTCAATTCGGGCGGCTTGCTTGCCTACGAAATCGGACAGGGGCAGGAAAAAGCGGTGCGAGATATTTTGGAAGCACATGGATATATTTTAATTTGCGAAACCCGTGACCTATGTGGTATAATAAGGACAGTAAGCGGAATAAAGCCGTAACAGGCAGATGATATCGAAGAAAACCGAAAAAACGGAGGAATGAAACATATGGCAGTAAAATCTAAAGCACCGGTTGCACAGCCGATGCCGACGACCGAGGAAGAAAAGAAAAAAGCGTTGCAAACGGCGTTGGAGCAGATAGAGAAGAAGTTCGGCAAAGGTGCCGTCATGAAGCTCGGACAAGCCGCGGCAATGAATGTGGATGCAATCTCCACCGGCTCGATCGGCTTGGATCTTGCATTGGGAATCGGTGGTGTGCCGAAGGGCAGAATCATCGAAGTATTCGGACCGGAATCCTCCGGAAAAACAACGGTAGCGCTTCAGGTCATCGCGCAGGCACAAAAAAAGGGCGGCGAGGCGGCTTTCATCGACGTAGAGCACGCCTTGGATCCGGTCTATGCAAAGGCGCTGGGTGTCGATATTGACGGATTGCTGGTTTCCCAGCCGGATACCGGTGAGCAGGCATTGGAAATTACCGAAGCACTGGTGCGCTCGGGTGCCATTGATGTCATCGTTATCGACTCGGTTGCCGCCATGACAACACAAGCGGAAATCGAGGGCGACATGGGACAGGCGCACGTCGGCTTGCAGGCACGCTTGATGTCCCAGGCATTGAGAAAGCTGACCGGTGTTATCTCCCGCTCCAACTGCGTGGCGATCTTTATCAACCAGGTTCGTGAGAAAATCGGCGTGATGTACGGCAATCCCGAAACAACACCGGGCGGGCGCGCTTTGAAATTCTATTCCTCCGTTCGTATTGAGGTACGCCGCTCCGAAGCCATTAAAAGCGGCACCGAAATCATCGGCAACCGCACGAAATGTAAGGTGGTCAAAAACAAGGTGGCACCGCCCTTTAAGGAAGCGGAGTTCGATATCATGTACGGCACCGGCATTTCCCATGAGGGCGAGCTGCTGGATATGGCGGTAGAGATGAAGATTATCAGCAAGGGCGGCTCCTGGTTCTCCTACAAGGGCGAGCGTTTGGGTCAGGGACGAGACAATGTCAAGGTTTACCTCAAGCAAAATCCGACTCTTTGCGATGAAATCGAAAAGCTGGTCATGGAGCAGGCGCTGAAAGAAATCTCCGACGCCAAGGAGGCTGCCGCAAACGGCACCAAAGCCCCCTCCTCCGGAAGAAAGACCAAAGCTTCGACAAGCGCCGACGAAGCGGAGGGCGAGGTCTACGTGGATGAAGAGCAAGAATACGCAAATGCGGTTCGCCGGGAATCCTCGGTCGAGATAGAGCCGGATGAAGCGGATTTTGAATAATCATGCAGATTACCGAAATTGAAAAAAACAAAGGCTCCCGCTATACGATATATGTCGATGGGGAGTACTGGTATATCTTGGATTATGAGCTGATCGTCCTCAACGGACTTCGGGTGGGAACCGAGTGCGACGAAGAATTCTTAGAGGAGTTAAAGGAGCAGGCACAGCGGAGAAAAGCGCGGGAACGTGCTTTTTACCTGCTGGAATATCGCGACCACACCCGAAAAGAGCTGGTAACCAAGCTGTTAAAATCGGTTCCGTCCGAGATTGCGGAGCAAACCGCAGATCGGATGGAGGAGCTGGGCTATCTGGATGATCGGAAGTACGCCGAGAAATATGCCATCCTGCTCATCGAGCAAAAAAAGCTGTCAAGGCAGGCGGCGCTTTATAAGCTACAGCAAAAGGGTATTGCCCGCGCGCTGGCAGAGGAGGTTCTGGAGGAACTGGAAATCGACCCCTGCGAGCAGCTTCGTGCGTTAATCGAGCAAAGATATGAGCGATATTTGGTGGATCGCAAGGGCGTGCAAAAAACAGTAAACGCCCTGATGCGGCTGGGATATCGCTATTATGACATAAAGGATGTCATCGGAGAATATTATTCGGAATAGAATAAGCTTTAAAAAGGTTTTTAAGGAAAGGAACGCAGTTCATGGAAAAACAGTCCGTAAAAGTCGGCATGGTATCACTCGGATGCCCGAAAAACCAGGTGGATGCCGAAATTTTGCTGGCAATGCTTCAGGATGCCGGATATGAATTGACCGGCGAGGCAGGACTTGCCGATGTGGTTATTGTCAACACCTGCGGCTTTATCGAAAGCGCCAAGCAGGAATCAATTGAAAATATATTGGAATTTTGCCAGCTGAAAAAAGAAGGGCAGATCAAATGCGTCATCGTCACCGGCTGCTTGGCAGAGCGGTATCGGGATGAGGTCGCAAAGGAGATTCCCGAAGCAGACGTCATCCTGGGAATCGGCTCAAACACCGAGATTGTCTCTGCCGTGCAAAGAGCGCTGGCGGGAGAGAAATTCACCTGCTACGGTGCAAAGAACGCTCTGCCGATGGAGGGCAAACGGGTGCTGACTACCCTGCCCTATTATGCCTATCTGAAAATCGCAGAGGGCTGTGACAATTGCTGTAGCTATTGCGCCATTCCGATGATTCGAGGCAGATTTCGAAGCAGAAACATCGAATCCATTCTGGAAGAAGCCAAGCAACTGGCGGCAGACGGCGTCAAGGAGCTGGTCGTGGTTGCGCAGGATACCACCCGCTATGGAGAAGACCTTTACGGAAAATCCATGCTCCCGAAATTGCTGGAGGAGCTTTGCAAAATAGACGGCTTTGTCTGGATACGAACCCTCTACTGCTACCCCGAGCGGATTACCGACGAGCTGCTGGAGGTCATCGCAAAGGAGGATAAGCTGGCAAAATATCTGGATCTTCCGTTACAGCATTGCAACAAGGATATCTTAAAGGCGATGAACCGCACCGGTGACCGTGCCTCTCTGACGGCATTGCTTCAAAAAATCAGGGAGCGGATTCCCGGCATTACCCTGCGGACAACCTTGATTACCGGCTTCCCCGGCGAGACCGAGGAGCAATTCGAGGAGCTTATTGAGTTTGTAAAGGAGATTCGCTTTGAGCGATTAGGCTGCTTTGCCTACTCCCCCGAGGAGGGAACCCGCGCGGCGACAATGCCGAATCAGGTGGAAGAGGAGCTGAAGCAACGCCGTGCCGACATCATTATGGAGCGGCAGATGTTTATTAACGAGCAAAACAACCAAGCGGAGCTTGGAAAGGTAAAACGAGCGGTAGTAGAGGGCTATGACAAGTACGGCTCGATTTATTTCGGGCGCACCGAAGCGGATGCCCCCGATATCGACGGAAAAATCTTTTTCAGCTCGGCAAGACCGTTACAGCTCGGAGAGTTTGTCGATGTCCTGGTAGAGGACGTGCTGGATTACGATTTAATCGGCAGCGTGGCGGATTGATAAAAATCCCGAAACAAGTTAAAAGAAAAGAGGCTTTTTGCTTTGAATACACCGAATAAGCTAACCTTATTGAGAATCTGTTTGGTACCGATTTTTGTACTGTTTTTGTTGTGGGAGCAGCTTCCGTACCATTTTATCTGGGCGTTGCTGGTATTTGTGGGCGCCTCGGTAACCGATGCCATTGACGGACATCTGGCACGAAAGCATCATTTGATTACCGATTTCGGCAAATTCTTGGATCCGCTTGCCGATAAAATCCTGGTGGTATCGGCACTGATTTGCTTTGTCGAGATGGGACTTTGCAGTGCGGTAGTTGTCGTCATCGTCATCGCCAGAGAATTTTTGGTGTCGGCACTGCGGCTGGTTGCGGTCGGAGACGGAACGGTCATTGCGGCAAGCATCTGGGGAAAATTGAAAACCGTTTCTCAGATGATCGCGGTCATCTACATTTTGGTCTACTGCGTGGTAGGCACGCTCCTGCCCTCCTCTTGGGAGCTTGTAATGACAATCGGGAAATGGGTCGGCGAGATTCTGCTCTGGGTTTCCACCGTTTTAACCGTCATCTCGGGAGCGGATTACCTCTGGAAGAATCGCAGCTGTATCAATTCGGCAAAATAATCGTTTTCCCTTTGGATAACCTGTAAAATAAAAAGCTGC
>CAZFQM010000017.1:5430-13068 GCA_964520995.1 uncultured Oscillospiraceae bacterium | reverse complement strand
ACGCTTGGAACGGTTGCCGAGCAAGCGGCTATTTTTCGGTTATATCCTTGATTTTGCTGCCCAATAGCAGTAAGGTAAGCGGAATGTTACCGTTAAAATCCAACTGTTTTTTAATCTGTGAAAACAAGGAGTCCAATCGAACGCCTTGTGATAGGGTGAGACAGTGGGTCAGCTTTTCCGCCTCCGTCGGGAAAGCGCCGATTAACTCGGTTCTTCCCGATTTCAGGACGATTGCATCCCGTACCGTCTCGGAGAGTCTGTCAAGCAGCTCGTAAAGCTCCTGTTTTTTTCCCTCATACGCCGATAATGCCTTGAGTAAGGCGTATTCGTTCCCCGCAATGACAGCATTCAGGACAGCCAGCTGCTGTTCGCGCTCCGCTTGATACGCCGCATCGTTTGCCGCATCAAGAGCTAAGCCGATATTGCCGTGAAAACGGGGTGCCAGCTCCTTCGCCGCGGCTTGCGAAACACCGTTTTCAACCAAAGCCGCTTGACATTCCTCGTCGGTAACGGTGGACAGGACAATCGGAACGCAGCGGGAAAGCACGGTGGTGGGAATTTTCATGCGATTGCGGCAGGTGAGGAAAAAGACAGTATCCTCGGGCGGCTCTTCCAGCATTTTCAGCAACGCATTCTGCGCTTCGGCGGTCATGTTCTCCGCTCGGCATAAAATGTAGACCTTGTAATCTCCGTCATTGGGGCGGGTGTAGACGCTTTCCTTGATATCGCGCACCGCTTTGACATGAAAGCTGTTTTTCTTGTTGTCGGATAAATAAAGATGTAAATCGGGGTGGATTAGCCGCTCAGCCTTGTAACAGGCGGGGCAATCACCGCAGGGCTTGTCTTTCCCCGTGCAAAGGACAGCCGAAGCAAAATGAAGCGCAAAGGCGGTCTTTCCGATGCCGTCCTCTCCCTCAATGAGATAGGCATGACACAAACGCCCACCTTGTATTGCCGCAGTGAGCGTCTGCTTAGCTCTGGTATTTCCGTAAAAATTCTTTGCCATAAATCAGACTGCAAATCAACGGCAGATAAGCGAACCGCCGATTATGCACTCCTTTTTGAGATAGAATAAGGATGTATCGAACCTAGATTTTTTCGAATCGCTCGATGTTGGTTACAAATACGGTTGCGCCGCCGACCGAGACCTCGACCGGGAATGCGCTGTAAGCACCGACGCCGTACGCCGTAGAGGTGGGAACCATCTGACTTCTGCGCTTGCTGTATTTTGTAATGATCTCAATAACTCGGTCGACATTTTCATCCTCGGTAGCTACCATAAAGGTGGTATTTCCCGCCATTAAAAATCCGCCTGTGGATGCAAGCTTTGTGACAAAAAAGCCTGCCTTTGTTAAAGATGAGGAAACCATAGAGCTGTCATCGTTACTAACAATCGCATAAATCAGTTTCATAAATTCCGCATAGGTTTTTGCTCGTTGCCGAGACAAAATAATCCTATGACTACACCTCGCCTTCTGTAATTTTAATAGAAAATCCAAACAGCTTATCTTCGTAATTCTATTTTACCACTTTTACCATAAAAAAGCCACTGTTTTTTAAAAAATTTTCCACCTGAATATTGATTTTTTCTCCGGGGATGATGACCGGGACTCCGGGTGGGCAGGAAACGGCGGTTTGAGCGGCGATTCGTCCCTGTGCAGCGGAGAGCGGAACCGATTCGCAGGCGGAAAAAGCAGCTTCCCGCGGGGAGAGGATAACTTCGGGCGGAGTATAGGAAAGCGAAGTCGGCAGAGTGGGGCGGATATCCAGCTGCTCGATTGCCGCGGATAGTCGCTTCCAATCGGTATCGGTATTAAAGGGGGACGCCATAAACACCGCATATCCGCCGCCGATGTATTCCGGCTCTATGCGGTAGGAGCGGAAATAGGCACCTGCCGCGGCATCGGAGTAGCCGACCGAACCGGTCGCAAGGCTCAGCCGAAAAGGATCGGCATTTTGGTCGATAAAAGGCAGCTGCCTACTGCGGCAAAGCGCTTTGAGCTGCTCTATGCAGGCTGCTGTTCGGTCATATGCGGGTTTTCCCTCCCGCTCCAGCCAATCCATACACAGCTCGATGGAAAGCATGATCAGATAGGAGGGGCTGGTGCTGCCGAACAAGGACATTTTATCCTTGATGAGCGAAGCGGAGAAAGGCGGGGACAGGTGAAGAAAGGCGCCGCCGGTAAAGACGGGCAAGGTTTTATGGGCACTGTCACAGCATAAATCGGCGCCCAATGCCATTGGATGGCGATCGGACAGTGTCAACGCCGCGCCGTGTGCATTATCCACCAGGAGCAGCAGACCATGGCGGTGGCAGATTTCGGCAATCGCGGCAATGTCGGCAATCCTGCCCAGGTAATCGGGGGAGGTCAGGTAAACCGCTTTGGCACGTGGGTATAAGCGAACGGCTTCCTCAATTTGCGCAGGGTCTGCAACGCCGCTGACCCCGGCGGCATCGGAATGGTGCGGGAATACCCAGTGCGGGGTGATTCCCAGCAAAATGCAGGTGTTGATAAAGGCGATATGCGCATTGCGCAGCGCAATAACTTCCTCTCCGGGGGTTAAAGCGGCGGAGAGCATCGTTTGGATGCAAAGGGTGGAGCCGCCTGCGCTGATGACCGAATCTGAGGTTTTATAGAGGTCGGCGACCCGCCGTTCCAGCTGTCGCAGAATGCCGTCGGCTTGGTAGAGGCTGTCGGCGCCGTTGATTTCGGTCAGGTCGAAGCGTTGGAGGTCGGGAAGCCGAAGCGGCGGAAAATTTCCCTTGTGCCCCGGCATATGGAAGCGAGACCAACCGTCCTGCTGATATTGTTGCATAAATGAAAGAAGCTCTGCCATAATTTGTCTGCCTTTCTTGAATTGCCGTGGATAGCGCATTATGGGATAAAAATGGGATGTTCCCGAATCAAAGCCGAGTCCGAGGGAACGGTATCGCTGTGATACATCGGAATATGGGACGCTGTGCCGACCGATTTCCTTTTTGAATATGCGGAATGAAGTGAGTTTACTTTTTCAGTAAAAAGACGACACAGTGATATGGCTCGATATCCTCTAATAAAACGGAATCTCCGCACAGTTTTCCGCTTCCCGATGCGAATTTGATGTCACTGTAGGCTTTTCCTAATTTGACCACGGGAGCAATAGCGACATCAATGGAAAAGTTCCATAAGCCTACTGCCATTTCGGTGTCATCTTCTCCGCAAAGCAGATACATATCAGGATTTCCGATGCACACTGCGGGAAAAGAATGATTGAAAAATGAACAAAATTGCTCTGCACGTGCATAGTGGCGCAGTAAAGTGTCACTTCTGCGGGGAATTGTGTTGAGTACCAAAAAACGTTCCTTTTCCTCGTTTGTATAGATAAAGGTCATCGGCACTTCGCCCACTGCTGTTTTTCCGATACTCAACAGCTCCGCTTTCTCATCCGTTACGATTTCATAAGCCGGCGCATCGAAAGCGATAATACGATTTGCATCTTTCAAAAAAGTTTCACTTTGTACAACGGTTTCTTTGCCAAACGTTTTGATTCCGACATCAATACCTCGGCTTGATAAAATCGCCGCTGCCGCCATATCGATGATGATTCCGTTTTTTAAATTTTCTCTTGAGAGATATCGTGCATTCTCTCCGAAAGCAATGCCCGCATAATCGGAATCTTCATAAACGGTGGGGATTCCATTACAAGCAAGGACTCTTGCGGCTTCCGAGAAAAAAAGCCACTCGGGATTATAGCATTCACCTAGCTCATTCGGGCTTTTCATCTTTTTTAATTTCTTTTGATATTCATAGACACGGATTCCAACGCTCTTTTTACCGCCGAATGCCGTTTCGATCGCTTGATATAACGGTTTATTGCGTAGGTGGAATTTGGCGTAGCCTTCCTCATAATGTAAGGCAGAGGCATAATCTAATCCGATTTTCAAAATACCGTCGATTTTTTGAGATGCTCTGAGCGCGGTATCATAGCCTTCCAATAAAGCGGCAGGGCATTTGGTTCGCGGTCTTGGCCAAACATCGCCCTCTGCAATCATTTCAATACTCGAATCGGGAAAATAGGAGGCTTCCATTCGTGTTAATTCAATAACATCCTGCAATCTGTTGCCCCAGTTTTTTTCAACCGCCCAATAGGGAGCACCGATTAGCCTGATAAAGGGCTTTGTCTCTCCTGCCAGGGCGGAGGCTAATTCAAAAGCATCACCATCGAGATCCCACGCCGACATTGCCGCGCAAAAGCCGATTCGTAAATGAGGGTTGATGGTGTTGACTTTTTCTCGTACGGCATAGGCAAATTCCAGAAAAGCTTCTTTATTCGCTTGCAAAAAAGCATCTCGATATTTGTTTTCACCGTGATGGATCATTTGTTCTCTCAGTTCCTCACGGGTTAACGCTTCACCGGTGATATCGGAGATTCTCTTGATATGGTGCTCACACAAGCAGGTGCATTCATCGGCGAAGAAGCCGTAACGAAAATCGTCGTTAAAAGCAATCATATCAACTCCGCATTTGGCAACATCGGCAACACAATCCACTGCGAAATCCACAAATTGTCTATCGGCAGGGCAGGCGAAAGGCTCAATCGCTTGTCCCGATAAGCTATGTAAGCGGGTAAACGGCAGGTTCCTGTCTATTCGGAAGGTCCAAAACCAGGCGGCAACTTCATATCCATGACTTTTGAAGAAATCGGCTGCGCGACGGAGCTTTGTCATCTGCAAGTGGTGATAATCTGTATCGGCAAAATAGATTTCTCCCGATTCGACCGATTCTTCAAAATTCAAAAAAACTCTCTCGGCATCGAATTCTTTCAGTTTTGTAAGAATGCCCTCTTTGCCGATGTCATCCAGATTCATGCAATTTACGGGCACGCTGATGGTGTATTTTTTCATGTGGTTTCCTCCTTTTATAGAGCGGCGCAGAAAGCGGTGATATGAGCGTTGCTTGCCGCTGTAAAAAGCGCATTTTCTAAACAAAGTTTAGCATAAAAGCGGGAAAAAGTCTATCCTTTTGCGGGAGAAAATTCCGGCTTGCCGCCGGCCTTTATCGAGCAAAAAGAGCGAAGCGAAAAAACTTCTCGCTTCGCTCTTCGGTATTATGCGGCACTGCCGAGACGCGGCTGCTCCAGAGTCTCGGAAAAATGATACATATTCTCGGCAAAAATGCCGTAACCGCAGGTCGGGTCGTTGACGAGGACATGGGTTACCGCTCCCACCAGCTTACCGTCCTGAATGATCGGACTGCCGCTCATTCCCTGCACGATGCCGCCTGTTTTCGAGAGCAGCTTCTTATCGGTCACACGAATTACCATGTTTTTGGTCAGGTTGGTGCTGCCGATGCTGAGTCGCTCTATTTTGATTTCATATTCTTGCGGTGTTTTTCCGTCAAGGGTTGTCAATATGGTCGCTTTTCCCGCTTTTACCTCCTGCTTCATGGCAAGCGGAAGCGCCGTTGCTGTCGAGGGGCAATAGTCCATCAGACCGAATACTCCCGTTTCGTTGTTGATTAGCAAGCTGCCGATTGCATGCTGTGAGACAAAGGAGCCTTTCAGCTCTCCCGGGGTACCGACCCTGCCTTTCACCACTCCGTTGATCGAAACCTCCGCTACCTCGCCGCTCATCAACGGCAGGATATCGCCCGTGTCCACATCGCAAACCGCGTGTCCCAATCCGCCGAAGCTTCCGTTTGAGGGGTCGTAAAAGGTTACCGTGCCGATTCCCGCCGAGCTGTCACGCACCCAGAGCCCCGCTTTGTATTTCCCATCGGATTGCGATTTAACCGGCTCCAGGCTGACGGTGATGTCCTTGCTTTTCCTGCGCAATACGACGGTCAGCGCCTTTCCGTTACTGCCTGCGACAATCTCGCTGACGTCCTCGTTGGTCAGCATCGTTTTTCCGTTGATGGTCAAAATGCTGTCTCCCAGCTTGATTCCCGCCTCCTTTGCGGGGGTGACCGCACCGTTTTCGGTGTCGATATCGTTTACGCCGACTACCAAAACACCGTCGGTAAACATTTTGATACCGAACGGTGTTCCGCAGGGCACCAGCGTTTTTTCTTTGACAACATCAACGGTTGCCGTTTTTATGGGGATGATTCCGAAGAGCATGAGCTTGCCCGAGTGTGAGGAGCCGGCAACACCGGAGACAGCGGTTGCACGTCCCTTGATTGACGGCTTGTCGTTTTTTACAGACAAGGCAAGCTTGGAATGCAAAACGACCTGTTCTCCCTCTACCACATAAAATTTGTTCGGCAGGGTAACATTAAGATAAACGGTCAAGCCGAACAATATCGTTACCGCAACAGCGGTCAATGCCGAAATTGCTTTGATACATTTTTTCAAGAAAAATTCCTCCTTTTGTCTGTGATACGGCTTGCGCTGAAACGGTATCAGCGGTTGTTGCCGCGCTATTACTGTTTGACATTTGATACAAAATATTATCGGTAAAAATATGACGTTACATATTTACAAATTTGACATTTAATAGTATGATTAAAATGGTATAATAAAATTATTCTGTTTATTATTTACCGTATCAAATATCATATTCGTTTTGGAAAGGACATTTATGCTATGAAAGCAACCTATCGTTTTTTTTCCGTTTTAATGTATATCGCGATGATTTACAGCACCTTTACCGGTATCATCTGCGGCGTGATGCTGGCTGACAGCAGATACAGCGGGTTCGGATATCCGATTATGTTCATTACCTTGGTCGGCTTTGCGGCAGGCTTGGTGCTGTTTTTTCTGAAATTAAAGTGGTCCTCCTTTTTTGTTCTGCTCGGCACCTCGCTGGCTCGCATTTATTTGGCTTTTGCGTTGCAGCGTCAAAGCCCGCTCGAGTCGATTGTTTTTTACAAGCAGCATCTTCCGATTGCGGCAGTTGCGCTGTTTTCGTTGATTGCGGTATTGTGCTACAAAAAATACAAAAAAGATGAATTGGGTGTTACCTTCTATAAAGCCGAAAAGGATAAGCGGCTAAAGGAAGAGCAGGCAGAGGAAATTTTATCCGACGAAACGGCTGCAGCTACTTCCGAAGAGATGTCGTCCGAGGAGGAAAATACTTCCGCAGAGCAGGAAGAAGCACCGGCACTCGGTAACTGACTAACGGAAAGGAATGGAAAAGCGATGAGCATTATCACAGAAGCGTTCGGAAAATTACCGGATAATACCGAAATCAAGCGGTATCGCTTGGTCGGAGAAAACGGCTTGACCGCCTCCGTTTTAAATTACGGAGCGACGCTGCAAGCTTTGGAATTTGACGGAAAGGATATCGTATTGGGATTTGATACCGTCGAGCAGTATCGTGCACAGCCCTGCTCTTATCAAGGGGCAACCATCGGTCGCTTCGGCAACCGTATTGCGGCGGGAAAATTCTCTTTAAACGGCAAGGAATATACCCTGTGTTCTAACGAGGAAAAGCGGGGACACCTGCACGGCGGTGCTGTCGGCTTTGACAAAAGAGTGTGGGATGTCGAGATTTTGGAGGACGGCGCAGAGCCGTCGATTGCCTTTTCGCTTTTTTCTCCCGACGGAGAAGAGGGGTATCCCGGCAACTTGAAGGTCACCGTGACCATGACGGTTACTGCGGATAATGAATTAAAGCTTTCTTATCATGCGGTCTCCGATGCCGATACGGTGCTGAAT
>CAZFQM010000017.1:0-5420 GCA_964520995.1 uncultured Oscillospiraceae bacterium | reverse complement strand
ACTTAAACGGCGTAGACGGCGGAACGATTTTAGATACTTTGCTGACTTTGCGCGCCGATTATATTACACCGGTGGATGCGCTCTTGGTTCCGGACGGTACGCTGATGTCGGTTGAGGACACCCCCTTTGATTTCCGCTCGGGTAAGACGATCGGTCGGGATATCGACAGCGAGCACCCGCAGATGCTGTTAGGTGGCGGCTATGACCACAACTTCGTATTGAGCGGCAATGAAAAGCTTCATCACGCGGTAACGGCGGTCAGCTCGCAAACCGGAATTCGTTTGGATTGCTATACCGACCAGCCTGCCGTACAGCTTTATACCTCACAGGGTCTGGAATCGGCGTACGGAAAGAAAAACACGCCGCTGTATCGCTATCAGGGCTTCTGTCTGGAAACACAGCATTTCCCCGACAGCCCAAATCATCCCACATTCCCGACTACTACCTTGAAAGCAAACGAGACTTTCACTTCGGTCACCGTTTATCGCATTTCGAAGAACCGATAAGTGTCGGAAATGCAGATGATAAAAACCATTTTTCTGGATATTGATAATACGCTGTTGGACTTTCAAGCCGGTGCCGAGCTTGCGATGAAGCTTGCCCTGGAAGAGCATCGGCTTCCGCATTCGGACGGCTTGTTTTCTACGTTTTTAAGGGTCAATGATGCGCTGTGGCTGGAGATTGAGCAAGGAACCTTGACCAAGGAGCAGTTGCATCGGTTGCGCTGGAACAAAATCTTTGCGGAGCAGGGCATTGCGTTTGACGGTATCCTATTTGAGCAAAGTTTTCTGAAGTATCTGGCGCAAACGGCAATCCCGATTGAGGGAGCCGCTTCCCTGTTGCAGTATTTGTCGGGAAGATATATGATTTGCGCGGTTACCAACGGCGCACCGCTGCAACAGAAAAAACGGCTGGAGACGGTGGGAATGCTTTCCTTTTTCGACCGACTTTTTGCCTCGGAGGAAATTGGCTTTGCAAAGCCGAGCAGCTGTTTCTTCGATGCCTGCTTTTCGGCGCTCCCCGATGCTTTGCCGAGTGAAACGATGATTATCGGTGACTCAATTACTGCGGATATGCTGGGAGGAATGCGGTACGGGCTGCAAACCTGTTGGTTTAATTATCATCATCTATCGCCGCCGACCGAGCTTTCTTTTACTTATGCCGTCAATGCACTTGGTGAAATCAAGCTTTTTCTATAGCACTTGCCGAAATGACAGATTGGGACCGAGATTCTCAAAATGAGAATCTCGGTTTTTGCATTCTTTTCGAGCAAATAATGTCACTGTCAGCCGCATATATATGTAACAGCAAAACGGAAAGGATGATTGCGGTGGCGGCGTTTATCGAGAAAATCAATCGCTTCGGGAGTCCGATTGTGATTCTGCTTTTGCTTGTGACCGGGGTCTATCTGACGGTTGGAAGCGGCTTTTTTCAGCTTCGGCATTTCGGCGATATCCTGCGGGAGACCCTGCTGAGCCTCTTTAAAAAGGAAAAGGCAGGGCAAGGGAAGAACGGAATCACGCCCTTTCAGGCGGTTTCCACCGCTCTGGCGGGCACGCTCGGAACCGGCAACATTGTCGGAGTTGCCACTGCGATTGTCAGTGGGGGACCTGGCGCGGTATTTTGGATGATTGCTGCCGCCTTTTTGGGGATGATTATAAAATCTGCAGAGGTTTTGCTGTCGGTCGTGTTTCAGGAAAAGGACAGGAGCGGACAGCTTCATGGCGGACCGATGTATTACATGGAGAGGGGATTGGGTGCACCGAAGCTGGGCAGGCTTTTTGCCTGTCTATGCCTGCTTGCTTCCTTTGGCATCGGTAACATAGCGCAGGCACATTCCGTTTCCGCCGCGTTGGAGAGCGCCTTTCATTGGGACAAGATAGGAAGTGGACTTCTGCTTGCGGTGCCGGTCGGCTTGGCGATTTTCGGCGGTGCGAAAAAAATTACGAAGATATGTGAAAAACTGGTTCCGTTTATGGCACTCTTCTATCTGGGAGCCTGCCTGCTTGTGCTGGGGGTTCATTTTCGTCGGCTGCCTACTGCCTGCGAAATGATTCTGCAATCGGCGTGCGGCTTCCGTTCTGCGGCTGGCGGTATGCTCGGATATACCTTTTCAAGCGCAGTTCGCTTCGGTGTCTTTCGGGGAATCTTTACCAATGAGGCAGGGTTGGGTTCTGCACCTATCGCTCATGGGAGTGCGGTCACCGACAGTGCGGTAAAGCAGGGAATGTGGGGCGTTTTTGAGGTATTTTTGGACACGGTGGTGATGTGCAGCTTGACCGCTTTGGTGATACTGACTTCGGGATTATGGGATTGCGGACTTGACGGAGCCGCACTGACCACTGCGGCATTTTCGGCGGTGCTTGGGAGATACGCCTCTGCTTTTATCGCAATCAGCATCCTGCTTTTTGCGGTTGCTTCGATGCTCGGCTGGTATTATTACGGCGTGTGCTGTCTGCGATATTTGTCGGCAAAGCCGTATCTGACCCGCCTTTATCAAGCGGCATTTCTGTCGGCGTGCGTGATTGGCTCCTCTGCCGAGCTTTATTTTGTTTGGGCGGCAGCGGATTGTCTGAATTTGCTGATGCTTCTGCCGAACACGCTGTCCCTACTGTTACTTAGTCCCGTTGTGCTTCGACAAACCGAAAAATATCGAAAAGAAAAATGCCGATAACCGCCGATTTATCGGAATCGAGTGTTGACAATTTGTAAATTTTTTTGTATAATATCAGTATATTATACAGGCTGTGAAAAGACCAACCGTATCCTGCTGTTCTTCAGAGAATGCGCCCTCGGCTGTAAGGCGCTGAATCGCTGATACGGAAGCCATCTCGGAGCCGCAGGAAAAACCTGCCGTCTTTCCGCGTTAAGGAAAAGAGTGGTATTGTATTTTCAGATACAATGCAATTTGGGTGGTACCGCGGAAACAATGTCTTCGTCCCTTTATTTCAGAGGGAGAAGACTTTTTTTATAAAAATGAACTTGTTTGAGAGGATGAAAAACATTTATGAAGTGGACCGGTTTAAATGAGTTGAGAGAGAAATTTCTCAGCTTTTACGAAAGCAAAGAACATTTGCGGTTAAACAGCTATCCGCTGATTCCGCAGGGCGACAAGAGCCTGTTGTTAATCAACTCGGGCATGGCGCCGATGAAAAAATTCTTTTTGGGGCAGGAGACTCCGCCTCGGAAACGGGTGACGACTTGCCAAAAATGTATCCGTACCCCCGATATCGAGCGCGTCGGCAAGACCTCTCGGCACGGTACCTATTTCGAAATGCTGGGTAACTTCTCTTTCGGAGATTACTTTAAGCATGAGGCAACCGCGTGGGCATGGGAATTTATTACCAAGGAGCTGGAGCTTCCGATCGATCGTTTGTGGATTTCCATTTATGAAAACGATGACGAGACCTTTGACATCTGGACCAAGGAAATCGGCATTCCCGCCGACCGTATCGTTCGCTTGGGCAAAGAGGATAACTTCTGGGAAATCGGTTCGGGTCCCTGCGGTCCCTGCTCCGAAATCTATTTTGACCGTGGTGAGGAATTCGGCTGCGGCAAGCCGGATTGTGCGGTAGGCTGCGATTGTGACCGTTTTGTCGAATTCTGGAACCTTGTATTTTCTCAGTTTAATTCGGACGGAAACGGCAACTATGCGCCGATGGAGCATCCGAATATTGATACCGGTATGGGCTTGGAGCGGCTTGCCTGCATCATGCAGCAGGTGGACAACCTCTTTGAGGTCGATACCGTACAAAATATCATGAAGCACATCAGCCAAATTGCAGGCGTGACCTACAAAGAGGATGACAAAACCGACGTTTCTCTCCGTGTAATCACCGACCACATTCGCAGCACGACCTTTATGATTGCCGACGGGGTTACCCCTTCTAATGAGGGACGTGGCTATGTTCTCCGTCGCTTGCTGCGTCGCGCGGCAAGACACGGTCGCTTGCTGGGAATCAATGAGCCGTTCTTGTATCAGGTAGTGGATACGGTGGTAAAGGAGAACGAATCCGCTTATCCCGAGCTGTTGCAAAAGAAAGCCTTTATCAAAAAGGTTATCCAGACCGAGGAGGAAAATTTCAACAGCACAATCGGAAAGGGCATGGAGCTGCTCAATCACTTGATCGACCGCTTTGAAAGCCATGAATTCAGCAACAATCAATTGCCGGGAGATCAGGTGTTTAAGCTGTATGATACTTTCGGCTTCCCGATTGATTTGACAAAGGAAATTCTTTCCGAAAAAAATATCGAGCTGGACGAAAGCGGCTTTATGCAGCTCATGGATCAGCAAAAGGAACGCGCACGTGCCGCACGCTCTAAGATCGGTTGGTCGGATGACAATGAATATATGCTGACCGATGCCGAGTCTGTTTTTGTCGGCTATGATACCTTGGAGGCAGAGGGCGAGGTCATCGCATTGGGTGTCGGCGGTGAACGCACCGAGCAAGCCGAGGAGGGCGACGAAATTGCCATTTCACTCAGCAAAACTCCTTTCTATGCGGAGAGCGGCGGACAGCTGGGCGATAAGGGCGTTATGCAAAATAAATTCTGCAAAATCGAAATCTACGATTGCAAGAAGACCAACAGCGGTCAGTTTATCCATTTCGGAAAGATTGTCAGCGGCAGCATCTCCCAGGGTCAGATGATCACGGCAACGGTAAATAGGGAGCTTCGTGAGGCAACCATGCGCAACCATACCTGTGCACATCTGCTGCAAAAGGCTTTGCAGGATGCGCTCGGCGACCATGTTCACCAAGCGGGTCAGCAGGTTGATCCTTACCGTCTGCGTTTTGACTTCTCGCATTTTAATGCAATGACCAAGGAAGAGCTGCAACAGGTTGAAAACGCGGTCAACAAGCAGATTTTGGCGGCGGTTCCGGTAACCATCACCGAAAAGAGCATCGAGGAAGCCAAGGCGATGGGCGCAATGGCACTGTTCGGCGAAAAATACGGCAATATCGTCCGTGTGGTAGACGTGAACGGCTATTCTATCGAGCTTTGCGGCGGTACTCATGTAGACAATACCGCAAAAATCGGTTTATTTAAGATTGTCAGCGAAAGCTCGGTTGCTTCTGGTATACGGAGAATCGAAGCGGTGACCGGCAGCGGCGTTTTAGAGCTGGTCAATGATATCAACGGCTTGTTAAACAAGGTTGCGGCAACCTTTAAGGTTACCAATCCCGCCGAGCTGGTTGCCAAGGGCGAGCCAAACCACAACGAGCTGAAAGCAAAGGATGCCGAGCTGGCGGCGCTGAATGCCGAAATTGCAGACATGAAGATGGACATTTTGCAGAGCTCGACCATCGGTATCAACGGTGTTAACGTTGTTTCCGCTTCTTTTAACTCGGTGAAGCCGGATGCACTGCGCATCATGGGCGATAAAATCAAGGAAAAAGCGCCGAAAATGGTGGCGGTCA
>CAZFQM010000016.1:0-13145 GCA_964520995.1 uncultured Oscillospiraceae bacterium | reverse complement strand
GGTAAAATTACTAGTTGAGAATCATCACATTGCTTCCTCGGCGGATTTGTATTATCTGAAGCGCGAGGGATTGACGGATTTGGAACGAATGGGGGACAAATCCGCAGATCGCTTATTGCGTTCTATTGAGAACAGTAAATCCAATGATTTGTCGAAATTGTTGTTCGGCTTGGGGATTCGTAATGTCGGGCAAAAGGCGGCAGTCTTGATTTGCGAGAAATTCAATCACATTGATGCGCTTGTCAATGCATCGGCGGAGGAAATTTCCGCGATTAACGGTATCGGTCCGATTATCGCGCAAAGTATCACGGATTATTTTGCTCAGCCGCAATCCCTGGCATTGATCGAACAATTTCGGCGTGCGGGTGTCAATTTGGTTGCTCAGACGAAGCAAAAGGGAAATACGCTGGAGGGCTTGACCTTTGTTTTGACCGGCACCTTGCCGACCTATACCCGTGACCAAGCAAAGGAAATCATCGAATCGCTGGGCGGAAAGGTCAGCGGCAGTGTTTCCAAAAAGACAAGCTATCTGCTGGCGGGAGAGGATGCCGGAAGCAAGCTGACCAAGGCACAGACCCTTGGCATCCCCGTATTGGACGAGGAGGCATTTCGACAAATGCTCTCTTAAATCGACGACAGCTCGAATAAGCTTTAATCATAATCACCGAAAGGAATGGTAATAAAGATGGAAATTGATATCAAAAGGCTGGCAAAGCTTTCGCGTTTGAAAATTGAGGAAAATCAAATTGCCGGTTTTGAAAAAGACATGGTGGGAATCATCGGTATGGTGGAAAATCTTCCCGAAATTTCGGGAGACGGCACCTTGATTGACCCCTCTAATCCCATGAAAATGCGGGAAGATGTTGCCGAAAATAACTATAAGCGTGATGACCTGATGAAAAACGCTCCGCAGACACAGGCCGGTTGCGTAGTAGTACCGCGTGTTGTGGAATAATCAGAAAGGAATCGAACGGATGGAATACTATAAAATGACTGCTTATGAATTGTCAAAGCAATTGAAGGAGAAAAAAATCAGTGCGACCGAGCTGACCAATGCTGTTTTTGAGCGAATCGAGCAAGCGGAGGAAAAGGTCGATGCCTATATTACCTTAAATAAAGAAGCGGCTTTGCAAAAGGCTGCCGAGGTAGATAAAAAGCGCGCGGCAAATGAGGAATTGTCGATGCTTGCGGGTATTCCGATCGGTATCAAGGATAATATCTGCACCAAGGGTGTTTTGACCACCTGTGCCTCTAAAATGCTGTCTGACTTTGTTCCGCCCTATAATGCGACCGTTATGGAGAAGCTTGAGGCTTGCGATATCGTGATGACAGGTAAGCTGAACATGGATGAATTCGCCATGGGCTCCTCTACCGAGACCTCTTATTTTAAAAAGACCAAAAACCCGATTGACCTGACCCGCGTTCCGGGTGGCTCCTCCGGTGGAAGTGCCGCTGCCGTTGCCGCGGGAGAGGCGATTATGGCGTTAGGCTCCGATACCGGTGGTTCGATTCGTCAGCCCTCCTCTTTTTGCGGTACCGTCGGCTTGAAGCCGACCTACGGCACGGTGTCCCGATACGGCTTGGTGGCGTTTGCTTCCTCGTTGGATCAAATCGGCCCGATTGGCAAGAGTGTCAAGGATACCGCAATGCTTTATTCCGCCATCTGCGGACATGACCGCATGGACGCTACTTCGGCATACCGCTCCTATCCGAATTATTTGGATTGTCTGGGCAAAGGAATCAGCGGCTTGAGAATCGGAATTCCGAAAGAATACTTCGGAGCGGGCATTGACGGCGAGGTCAAGGAGGCTATTCTGAAAGCGGCAAAAATGCTGGAGCAGGGCGGTGCAACAGTGAAAGAAATTTCACTTCCGAGTACCGATTATGCATTGTCCGCTTACTATATCATCGCTTCTGCCGAGGCTTCCTCTAACCTGGCGAGATTTGACGGCGTAAAATACGGCTATCGTGCCGAGCATTTCGGCAATCTGACCGAGATGTATGAGAACACCAGAAGCGAGGGCTTCGGTGATGAAGTGAAGAGAAGAATCCTGCTCGGCACCTTTGTGCTCAGCTCGGGATATTATGATGCCTATTATAAGCGTGCCAAGCTGTTGCAGCGGCGAATCGCTTCGGAGTTTACCGAGGCTTTCCGTGATTGCGATGTAATTTTGACGCCGACTACTCCGATGACCGCATTTAAGCTCGGCGAGAATGTGGACGATCCGTTGAAAATGTATGCCGGAGACATTTGTACCGTTACGGTCAACATTGCGGGACTTCCCGCATTGAACATTCCCTGCGGCACCGATGCTTCCGGAATGCCGATTGGAATGCAGCTGATCGGCGCGAAATTCAGCGAGGAGATTTTGCTGAATGCGGCGGATTGGTATGAAAATCAAATCGGCGGCTTTCAAATATCGGCCGCGCTGTAATCATCGGCTTTGATTAATTCGAAAGGACAATTATAATATGGATTTTAAAGATTATGAGGTCATTATCGGCTTGGAGGTTCATGCCGAATTATCGACTCAATCAAAAATATACTGCAGCTGTAAAAACAAATTCGGCGTGGAGGTCAATACTGCCTGCTGTCCGATTTGTATGGGAATGCCGGGAACCTTGCCTACTTTAAATGAAAAGGTAGTGGAGTATGCCGTTAAAATGGGACACGCGTTGAATTGTACCATTCATAATATTTGTAAGCAGGACCGCAAAAACTATTTTTATCCGGATTTGCCCAAAGCATATCAGATTTCTCAATTTGATGTGCCGCTGTGTGAAAACGGATACCTGGATGTTTTGGTGGAGCAGGACGGTGAGGTGTCCGAAAAGAGAGTCGGCATTACCCGTATCCATATCGAGGAGGATGCCGGAAAATTGCTTCATGATGACAGCTTTGCAGGCTCGTTGGTAGATTTTAACCGATGCGGTGTCCCGCTGATAGAGATTGTATCCGAGCCGGACCTCAGAAGCTCTACCGAAGCAAAGGCGTATCTGGAAACCATTAAATCTGTTCTCCAATATCTGGATATTTCGGATTGTAAGATGCAGGAAGGCTCTATCCGTTGTGACGTCAACGTGTCGGTGCGCAAAAAAGGCAGCGAAAAGTTCGGAACTCGTTGTGAGATGAAGAATGTAAATACCTTCAGCGGTGCAATGCGAGCCATTGATTATGAAGCAGCCAGACAGATTGCTCTTTTGGAGCAGGGCGGTACCGTTTTGCAGGAGACTCGCCGTTGGGATGATGCAAAGGGAGAGAATTTCCCGCTTCGTTCCAAAGAGGATGCTCAAGATTATCGGTATTTCCCCGAGCCCGATTTGCTGACCATTGTGTTGGAGGATGCCTATGTTGATGCGCTGAAAGCGGAAATTCCGGAGCTGCCGAACAAGAAAACGGCAAGATATATGAAAGATTATCGACTTTCTTATACCGATGCGCTGCTGATTGTGGAGAGCATTGAAAAATCTGAGCTGTTTGAGTCGGTCATGAAGCTCGGAAAGGTATCCTCCAAATCGGTTGCCAACTGGATTTTGGGAGATATTACACGGTATATCAATGAAACCGGAAAAACAATTGCACAGACCAATCTGCGCGCCGAAACGCTTTCTTATTTGATTGAATGTATTGAAAGCGGAAAGATTTCCACAACTGCCGGAAAAACGATTTTTGAGATCATCGTCAAGGAAGACAAATCGATTGATGAGATTATTAAGGAAAAGAACCTGGCACAGATTTCCGATTCCTCTGCACTTCACGCAATCGTAGAGGAGGTAATCAAAAATAATCAAAAATCAATCGAGGACTACCGTAACGGAAAGACCAATGCGCTCGGATTTTTGGTTGGACAGTGTATGAAAGCTTCCAAAGGACAGGGCAATCCTGCGAAGATGAAAGAATTACTTCTGGAGGCTTTGAGTTGATTCTTTCGGAATCATCCTATCAGCTTGAGCGTGTCGAGTCATTCGACACGCTCATATGTCGGATTGCGGTCCGACATATATTATTAAAAAGAACAAATGTTTTGGGAGGATTTCGGTTTGCAAAAGGATAAAATTATCATAAAAGGCGCAAGAGAGCATAATCTGAAAAATGTTGATTTGGAAATTCCGCGTGACCGGCTGGTTGTTTTTACCGGGTTGTCCGGTTCGGGGAAATCCTCTCTGGCATTCGATACCATCTATGCCGACGGACAGCGACGCTATGTCGAAAGCTTGTCCTCCTATGCCAGACAATTTCTCGGACAGATGGAGAAGCCGGATGTAGATTCTATTGAGGGACTTTCTCCCGCCATCTCGATTGACCAAAAAACCACCTCAAAGAATCCGCGTTCCACCGTCGGAACGGTTACCGAGATTTATGATTATCTGCGCTTGCTTTATGCGAGAATCGGCATTCCGCATTGTCCGATCTGCGGCAGGGAGATTAAGCAGCAGACAATCGACCAAATTGTGGATAAGGTATTCGAGCTGGAACCGGGAACCAGAATACAGATTTTAGCTCCGGTAGTCAGACAGCGTAAGGGCGAGCACGTAAAGGAGCTGGAGTCTGCCAAAAAAAGCGGCTTTGTGCGGGTGCGGGTGGACGGCAATATTTATGATCTATCCGAAAGTATTTCCTTGGAAAAGAATAAAAAGCACAGCATTGAAATTGTGGTAGACCGCTTGGTGCTCAAGGAGGAGATTCGCTCTCGGCTGACAGACAGCTTGGAGACGGCAACCGCTCTTTCGGGAGGTTTGGCAATAATCGATGTGATTGGCGGGGAGGAAATTTTGTTTTCGCAAAATTATGCTTGCCCCGAGCATGGCATCAGCATCGAGGAATTGACACCGCGGATGTTCTCCTTTAATAACCCCTACGGCGCTTGCGAAACCTGTACGGGCTTGGGCACCTTTTTAAAGGTGGACCCTGATATGGTGATTCCCAATAAAGAGCTTTCCATTCGGCAGGGAGCCATTAAAGCCAGCGGGTGGACCTTCGGGGACGAAAGCACCATTGCCAATATGTATTTTGTCGGCTTGTCCAAGCATTATCATTTTTCTCTGGATACGCCGATTAAGGATTTGCCGCAAGAGGCTGTTGATGCCATTTTATACGGCACCAAGGGCGAGAAAATAAAAATGTACCGCCAAAATGAATACGGAAGCGGTACCTATAGCACTGATTTTGAGGGAATCGTCAACAATCTGGATCGCCGCTATAAGGAAACGAACAGCGAATTTATGCGAGATGAAATCGCACAATGCATGAGCCATATTAACTGCCCCGATTGCCATGGGGACCGTTTGAAAAAGGTTTCACTTTCTGTTACGGTAGGTGGTATCAACATCATTGATTTTTGTAAAATGTCGGTCACCAATGCATTGGAGTTTATTCGCAATTTAAAGCTGTCCGAGCGTGACAGCATGATAGCCGATCGTATTTTAAAAGAAATCATCGAGCGACTCGGCTTTCTGCAAAGTGTCGGCTTGGAATATTTAACCCTGTCACGCTCTTCAGGTACTCTTTCGGGCGGTGAAAGTCAGAGAATACGGCTGGCAACCCAAATCGGCTCCTCTTTGGTAGGTGTACTGTATATTTTGGACGAGCCGAGCATCGGTTTGCACCAGCGGGATAATGATAAGCTGATTGCGACCCTGAAACGGCTGCGTGACAGTGGAAACACGGTGATTGTCGTGGAGCATGATGAGGATACCATGCGTGCTGCCGACTTTATTGTGGATATCGGTCCCGGTGCGGGCATCCACGGCGGAAAGGTCATCTGCACCGGAGATGTCAATGATATTATGCAGTGCCCCGATTCAATTACCGGACAATACTTGAGCGGCGATAAAAAAATCGAAGTACCGCGTGTCAGAAGAAAAGGAAACGGAAGCTATTTGAAGGTCATCGGTGCATCGGAGAACAATTTGAAAAATATCAACGTATCAATTCCGCTGGGAACCTTTACCTGCGTGACCGGGGTGTCCGGTTCGGGAAAATCCTCCTTGGTCAATGAAATCATCTATAAAAACCTGGCGGGAAAGCTCAATCGCGCACGGATTAAGCCCGGAAAATTCAAAAATATGGAGGGCTTGGAAAATCTGGATAAGGTGATTGATATCGACCAATCTCCGATCGGCCGCACGCCACGCTCCAATCCCGCCACCTATACGGGAGTATTCGGTGACATCCGAGAGCTGTATGCTTCAACTCAGGATGCAAAGATGCGCGGCTACAATTCCGGACGTTTTTCCTTTAACGTGAAGGGCGGACGGTGTGAAGCCTGCCAGGGTGACGGCATTCTGAAAATCGAGATGCATTTTTTACCGGATATTTTTGTTCCCTGCGAGGTTTGTAAGGGACAAAGATATAATCGGGAGACCCTGGAGGTCAAATATAAAGGAAAAACCATTCACGATGTTTTGGAAATGACCGTCGAGGAAGGAATGCTGTTTTTTGAAAACGTGCCGAAAATTCATCGAAAGCTGGAAACACTCTATGATGTCGGCTTGGGATATATCAAAATCGGACAGCCTGCGACCACTCTTTCGGGTGGAGAGGCACAGCGTGTGAAGCTGGCAACCGAGCTGTCGAAGCGTTCCACCGGGAAAACCATTTACATTCTGGATGAGCCTACCACCGGCTTGCATACCGCCGATGTTCACAAATTGATTGAGGTTTTGCAAAAGCTGGTAGATAACTCCAATACCGTGTTGGTCATTGAGCATAATTTGGATGTGATAAAAACCGCCGACCATGTGATTGACTTGGGACCGAACGGAGGAGACAACGGCGGGCAGATTGTCGCTTGCGGTACTCCGGAACAGATTGCGGCGTGTTCCGAGTCCTTTACCGGTATGTATTTGAAAAAGTATTTGGAATAGGAAACCGATAAAAGTTCCCGCGATGAGAAAAAACCTCCTGTGACAGCAGTGTACTGACATAGGAGGTTTTCGTGTTATTCGATGATATATTCCCGGACAACATGAAGTAGCTCGGGAGTAATAAGACCGTCTACTTCGATTCCGTGCTCGGTATAGGCTTCCGAATAGACCTTTCCCGTCTCTCGAATCCGAGCAACCAGGTTTCCTTTGTCATAAGGAAATAACAGCTTTTTTCGCTTCAACGGACTCGGCAGAACTTCGGCGATTTTTTGAAGTAACGCTTCAAAGCCGTAGCCGTTTTTCGCGCTGATTGCCACACAGTTTTCTTCCGCCTGAAAATGCGGATACTCCGCCAAGCAATCGCATTTGTTGAACACCTTGATAAGCGGAATGCTACCACATCCCAATTCGCCCAGCAGCTGCTCGGTTACTTCGATTTGTTCCATGACATCATCATTGGAGACATCGCAAACGTGTAAAATCAAATCGGCGTTAGAGGCTTCCTCCAGCGTGGAGTGAAAGGCTTCGACCAGATGGTGGGGAAGCCGACGAATCAATCCGACGGTGTCGATGAGTAAAACAGTGCGATCGTCGGGGAGCGTTAAAGCGCGCGCAGTGGGGTCCAGTGTTGCAAAAAGCTTGTTTTCGGCTAATACGCCGGCATCGGTCAAGGCGTTTAGCAAGGTGGATTTCCCGACGTTGGTATATCCGACGATTGCCACCGAAATTACGTTGTCCTTTTTTCGACGCTGTCTGCGTAGATTGCGCTGCTTTTCTACCTCGTCAAGTTCCTCTTCCAAGGCTTGAATTCTGCGGCGGATGTGTCGCTTGTCCGATTCCAGCCTTGTTTCACCGGGACCTCTGGTTCCGATACCGCCACCTAAGCGTGACAGTACCGTACCCATTCCCGCCAATCGCGGTAGGCGATATTTTTGTTGTGCCAGCTCGACTTGAAGTATGCCCTCCTTGGAGCGAGCACGAATGGCGAAAATGTCTAAAATCAAAGTGGTTCGGTCGATTACTCTGATTTGTGTGATTTCTTCAATGTTTCGGGTCTGAGTGGCGGTCAGCTCGTTGTCGAAGATGAGCAGCTCTGTTTCGTTTTCCTTGCAAAACGCGGTTAATTCCTCCAATCTGCCCGAGCCGATGCAGGTGGCTTTGTCATATGCGTCGCGGCGTTGTATGACCTTGGCTTGCACCTCCGCTTGGGCGGTTCTCGCCAGCTCTTCCAGCTCAAGCAGAGATTGCTCGGGGTCATATTCCCCCAAATCCACGCAAATCAGTACTGCTTTTGTCCATTCTTCCTGCTTGATATCATGCATATTATACTGTTGAATTTGTCGCAGTGACAAATATTCCTTTCCTGTAGTGGAGAAAAATTTTATGCGGGAGCAGTTTGAATCACTCCCGATAAATCTATTATAAGGATATTCGGGAGCAAAGTCAATCATTTACCGATAATCCATCCGTACAGGAACGGATAAGCACTGCTTTTTACAAAGTATGAATCACTGTTCGTGTGAAGCATAGTTCACTAAAAGGCTTTGATGATAATTAGAGCAAGGACTCCCAAGAAAATACCGATGCTGTTACGTAAGGTTAATTTTTCATGGAAGCATACTGCGGCAACAATTGCACCGATAACCGTGCTTCCGCCGTTGATGAAGGTGAAGAGTACTACAGGTGATACCAATGAGGCTGATAGAGTAGCAAGCTGATTGATGATAAATACTGCAGTGGCGAGTATCGCACCGAAAAGCCTTGACGGAATATTCTATTCGGCGTTTCCGCTTTTCGGTAAAATATCCCTCCGCAATGGCGATTTGGATAATTTGGGAACGTAATTCTTCGCTGATTTCTTTGCTCCCCGATAAGGCTTTGGAAACGGTGGATAGAGATACATTGGCGATTTGTGCGATTTTTTTGTAGGTCATGCTTCGCCTCCTTAGTGATTACGGATCAATATTTTCTTTTTTTAATATAGCAAAGCAACCTGAAAAAAGCAATCCTTTCGGAAACGAAATATTTTCGATTGTGAGATGAAAAAGATAGCAGTGGATTTTTGCGCAAGAGTATGTTATACTTTATATATTAGCCATTGCATGAAAGCGAAACAGAACAGAGAGGATGTATGCTACCATGGAGCTATATTTATTGATTGCGGTAATCATATTGCTGGTTGTCAATTTGATTATTTTGCTGATACAGGGAAAATCCAAAAACGATCAATCTGCCGCTCAGATGATAACCGAGTTTGAACGGCTGAAAAGAGATATCGACAGCAGCCAAAGCGGATTGCGTCGGGAGTTGAACGAAACCACACAGAGTACCGTGAAATCCTTGGGAGATATCCTTTCGGATAATCAGCAGCGTGCGGGAGCGATGCAAAGCAAAAAAATCGAAGAGGTCGGAAAAAATACGGTAGAACGGCTGGATTCTATTCACAGCGGCATTTCCCGTCAGCTTAATCAGATGAGCACCTCTACCGAAGAAAGGCTGAAAACCTTTTCACTGGAGAATGAGAAAAAGTTGGAGAATATTCGTCAGGCAGTGGATCATCGGCTCACCGAGATTCGGCAGGACAATAATCAAAAGCTGGATGAAATGCGACAAATCGTGGATGAGAAGCTGCAAAAAACCCTGGAGGAGAGAATGACGCAATCCTTTAAACTGGTCAACGATCGGCTGGAGCAGGTGTATAAGGGCTTGGGAGAAATGCAGACCTTGGCAGCGGGTGTCGGAGACTTGAAAAAGGTTTTGTCCAATGTAAAAACCCGTGGTATTTTGGGAGAGATTCAGCTGGGTGCCATCTTGGAAGAAATTCTTGCGCCGGAGCAGTATGATGTCAACGTTGTGACCAAGAAGGGCAGTAAAAATCCGGTTGAGTTTGCCATTAAGCTTCCTACCGAGGATGATAATCACATTTATCTTCCGATTGACTCCAAATTTCCGAGCGATGTTTATGCCAATCTGGTGGATGCTTATGAAACCGGCTCGAAAGAGCTGATTGACGAAGCGGTAAAGCAGCTGAAAGCACGGATTCGCGGCTTTGCCAAGGATATCAGCGAAAAATATATCGATTCGCCCAATACCACCGATTTTGCGATTATGTTTCTTCCCTTTGAGGGGCTGTATGCCGAGGTGGTCAATCGTGGCATGGTAGAAGCACTGCAACGCGATTTTAAGGTGAATATTGCGGGACCGAGCACCATGGCGGCGTTGCTGAACAGTCTGCAAATGGGCTTTAAGACCTTCGCGATTCAAAAGCGCAGCGGTGAGGTTTGGAATGTGCTCGGTGCGGTCAAAACCGAATTTGACAAGTTCGGAGAGGTGCTGGTAGCAACACAACAGCGCTTGGAGCAGGCGAATAGTGAATTGGACAAGCTGGTTGGAGTCAGAACACGTCAGATTCAACGAAAGCTGAAAAACATTACGGCACTGAATCAGCAGCAGACCGAGGCGATTTTGCCGCCTGTAGGAGATCTGTCGATAGAGGAGATGTCCGACGACATGGCATAAGCCGATTGCTTGACAAAGGCGTTTTGTTTGCAAAAAAGCCGAGAATAGAAAGTAATTCTCGGATAAAAATAGGACTATGCGGTTTTCTCAAAGGAGAAAGGGTGAGTATAAATGTATGATATGATTATTTTAGGCGCAGGGACAGCCGGTCTGTCGGCGGCGATATACGGTGTGCGCTCCGGGCTGTCGGTGCTTGTGATTGAGAAAAATATACACGGCGGTCAGATTTTGAATACTCCGGATATTGAAAATTACCCCGGTATTCCGAAAATTTCCGGATATGAATTTGTCGAAAATCTTTACAATCAGGTGCAGGCACTCGGCGTGCGAGTTGTATATGAGAGCGTAAAGGGCTTTGATTTGCGACCCGCCGTGAAAACGGTGATTACTTCTCAAAAGGACTATCAGGCAAAGACCGTTGTTATCGCAAACGGAGCAAAGCATCGCCATCTGAATTGCCCGGGAGAAGAAAAGCTTGCGGGTAGGGGCGTATCCTATTGCGCGACCTGCGACGGAGCCTTTTTCCGTGACCAAGAGGTGTGCGTGGTAGGCGGAGGAAATACGGCGCTCCAGGATGCCTTGTATCTGTCAAACAACTGCAAAAAGGTGTATTTGATTCTCCGTGGAAATGAATTTCGTGCCAACCGTGTCAATGTCGCAGCGGTGCAGGCGCGGAGCAATATTGAAATTATTTATAATCATACAGTGGAGAAAATTGTCGGTGAGGAAGCGGTCAGCGGTGTGACGATACGGAGTAATACGCTGTATCATAGCCGAACGCTTGCGGTCGGCGGTGTTTTCGTTGCCATCGGCGCAGAACCGCAAAATCAAATGTTTGCCAATGTCCTGCGGCTGGATGCGGCGGGATATATTGTTGCGGGCGAGGATTGCAAAACCAATGTGGCAGGTGTTTTTGTGGCAGGGGACACCCGCACCAAGAAGGTCAGACAGCTGATTACCGCCGCCGCAGACGGTGCGGTTGCCGCTACCGAAGCGGCGCAGTATTGCGCTACGGTGTAGTGCTTTGTATGTGCATTTTTATTTTGTCTTGAGATACTTTTTGTAGGCGGAAAAGGCGTTGGGAATCGCATAGCGTTGTTCCGCCTCGGCGATATCGGAGAGCACCTCGTCGGGAAGTAACGGAATTTCGGAGCAGCTTACGGAATATCCTATCATCTGCCATTCAATATGAGTAAAAATATGCTTTGCCGATGGAAGCGGCTTGATTGTTTCCGCTTGAACGCCGCGCGCTTTCAGATAGTCGATGACCGCTTGCTCGGTCAAGTGCCCATCTGCGTTCGGAAATTCCCATAAGCCTGCCAATAAGCCGGAGGACGGTCGCTTGCGGAGTAAAATACCTTGTGGTGTATACAGTAGCAGTACCGTCTTTAATTCAATTCGGCGCGGCTTTTTCTCCGATTTTACGGGATAGAGCAGAGGGTTCCCGCATTGATGCCCCGAGCACTCCGCGGCAATCGGGCATTCCTCGCATTTCGGCTTTCCGTTGGGGAGGCAGACGGTCGCCCCCAGCTCCATGAGGGCTTGATTAAAATCTCCGGGATGGTCGCGCGGTATTACTTCGGATAACAGCTCGTGATATTCTTTCTTCACTGCAGTTGCTCCGATGTCTGCTTCGCTTGCGAAAAGGCGGGAGAGCACCCGCAACACGTTTCCGTCTACGGCAGGAACCGGAATGCCGAATGCAATCGATGCGATTGCGCCTGCTGTATAGGGTCCGATGCCGCATAGGTCAAGGAGTAGCTCATAGGAGGGCGGAAGCATACCGTCATAGCGTTCGGTAACCTGCCTTGCCGCTTTTTGCAGATTGCGCACCCTGGAATAATATCCCAAGCCCTCCCATAATTTGTGCAGCTGCTCCTCGGGAGCTTCTGCCAGCACGGCAATATTCGGGATTTCCCGCGTGAACCGTAAAAAATAGGGGATAACCGCCTCGACACGTGTTTGTTGGAGCATGATTTCGGAGAGCCATATGCGATATGGGCTTGGCTCACTTCGCCACGGCATACTTCTGGCAGAACGCCGATACCAATCCAGCAACGGCTCGGTGACGGCGAAAAGCTTGTTTTCCGCCTCTGTGAAATTCGGTACGGCTGATAATGTTGAAAATGCCATAAGGCTGCTCCTTTTTATTCGGAATTCGAATGGAAATTTGCGATTGTCGCTTTTCCTATATTTTATCATAAAATGAAGAAAAAGCAAGAAGTGGGATGACAAAGAAAATGCTTGCAAAGGAGGATAGGCTATTATACCGATATGAATATTATTGATGATTTGAAAAGTAAAGGAATTGCCTTGAATGCACAGCAAGTCAATGCAGTGCTGGATAAAAGCCGTTATCTTCTTTTGTTGGCGGTTCCCGGCTCCGGAAAGACCACCGTTATGGTGTGTCGCATTGCGCATTTAATCGCTTATGAAAACGTCAGCCCCGACCATATGCTGACTCTGACCTTTAGCAGAGAGGCTGCCGGCGATATGCTGCGTCGGTTTTCGACGCTGTTTCCCGAGCTTGTAAAGCCGAAGTTTTCGACCATACATAGCTTTTGCTATAGTGTGCTTCATTATTATGCTCGCTTGTATCGGCGCCCGTTGCCGCAAAATATTGAGGTCGAAAACAGTACTGTCGGAAAGGCTGCCTTGCTTCGTCAGATTTACAACAGCATGAATCGGGATTATATCGGTGATGATGCGCTGGAGACACTCGGCGCCGAAATTGCCTACATAAAAAATATGATGCTGTC
>CAZFQM010000015.1:1177-13307 GCA_964520995.1 uncultured Oscillospiraceae bacterium | reverse complement strand
AGCTATTCTATGATTTTGTGAGCTATTTCTTCATTTTTACTTTACACTACCTTTTCTATATTATTATCACATTGATGTCGGATTGTCAATATATTTTTCAAATTTTTTTCAAACCGATATTCTGTATATAATAGTAAGAGATTTTTGTCGGTTCGGAAAAATAAGACGTAAGGGGGCATGGGCGTGAAGCTTTATCATGTCGGTAAGAGGGAAAAATAAAGTCAATCGCATCTTTATATCGTTACTTGTTTTCGGATTTTTAAGGCAAAAAAATAATGACTTCAATTTTTTATCAAAATTGAAGTCATTATTTGGTCGAGGTGACGGGATTTGAACACGCGACCTCTGCGTCCCGAACGCAGCGCTCTACCAAACTGAGCCACACCTCGAACTACCTTATATATTATACACCAATTGGAGAAAAAGTCAAGCGGTTTTCTCATCTTTTACATTTATGTAATTTATTATAGCAATATTCAATTTATATTTGTGCACATTTCACATTGATTGTCAAGATAAATGAAAAATATCTGCATTTTTACTTGAATATCTTCTGAATTGGAAGTATAATAATAAACTAGGATATTATGGTTATTCATCAAATGCAGATAGAAAACGGGGTAAATACTATGTCGACAAAAGCGGAAGTTTTTTTTGAATCTATTCGAGGAAAAAAAGTTACCTTTATCGGAATGGGAGTCAGTCATTTTGATTGTATTAAGCTTTTCATGCAAAAAAATATTCAGGTGACGGTGGCGGACAAACGAACAGCGGAACAGCTCGGAGAACGATATCGGGAATTGTCGGAGCTTGGCGTGCGATTTGAGCTGGGGGAGCATTATTTGGAGCATCTCAGTGATGCCGATATTATTTTCCGCACGCCGGGAATGAACTTCTTTTCTCCGGCATTATCTAAGGCAAGGGCACTCGGCAAAGTGGTAACCTCCGAAATGGAAGTGTTTTTTGACCTTTGCCCCTGCAAGCTGTACGCGGTTACCGGTTCGGACGGTAAGACTACTACCACCACCTTGATCAGCGAATTTCTAAAGGCACAGGGAAAGACAGTACATCTTGGCGGAAATATCGGCAGAGCACTTTTGCCGATTGTTGAAACCATTGATGAACAGGATGCCGCAGTAGTTGAGCTGTCAAGCTTCCAGCTGATTTCGATGAGAAAATCTCCCGATGTGGCGGTGGTGACCAATGTTGCGCCGAACCATCTTGATGTCCACAAGGATATGGAGGAGTATATTGCCGCCAAGAAAAATATTTTACTGCACCAAAATGCCTTTTCCAAGACCGTATTGAATATGGATAATGAGATTACCAATCAGATGGCGGAGCTGGTTCGCGGAAAGCTTTATCAATTCAGCCGCCGCAGTATCCCCGAAAACGGTGCGTTCCTGTCTGAAAACGGCAGTATCATCATGGTTAACAATGGGGTGCAAACCGAAATTATGAAAGCGGAGGAAATTCGTATCCCCGGAATTCATAACGTGGAAAATTATCTGACGGCAATCTCTGCGGTTTATGATGACGTGGATTGTCACAACATTGTAAAGGTTGCACGTGAATTCGGCGGCGTGGAGCATCGTATTGAGTTTGTCAGAGAGGTAAACGGTGTCAAATATTATAACGACTCCATTGCCACCAGCCCAACCAGAACCATTGCGGGCTTGAATTCATTCGGGCAGAAGCTGGTAGTCATTGCCGGCGGATATGATAAAAAAATTCCGTTCGAGCCGCTTGCACCCAAGCTGATTGAAAAATGCAAGCTGTTGATATTGATGGGCTTAACTGCCGATAAAATAGAAAAGGCAGTAACGGATTGCGACGGATACAATCCGAATGAACTGCGGATTTTGCGGGTAGATACTATGGAAGAGGCTGTTGCGGCGGCCAATGCAAATGCCGTTCGGGGAGATATTGTTACCCTTTCTCCGGCTTGTGCCAGCTTTGATAAATATCCGAATTTTGAGGCAAGAGGAAATCATTATAAAGGATTGGTGAATGCGCTTTGAGTGAACAGCTTTGTTATTCATCGGGAGAAATTTTACGACAGCTGAGCTTGGCTTCCGGAGTATCCGGAGCGGAGGAGGACGCCTGTCGTATTGCCGCTCGATTATTAAGTAATTACAGTAAAGAGGTTGTTTGTGACAGCTTCGGTAATGTGTACACCAATATTGTAAAGCCGAAGAACGGCGCACCGAATATTTTGCTGGATGCGCATATTGATGAGGTCGGCTTGATTGTAACCGATATTACCGAGGACGGCTTTTTACGCGTTGCAAAATGCGGCGGTGTGGATCGTCGGTTGTTGTTGGCTCAACAGGTGCTTGTGCATGGAAAAGAGGATTTGGTCGGTATTATCACCTCAAAGCCGCCGCATCTGGAATCGGAGGAGGAACGCAAAAGAGTGCCGGATTTTGACGACATTGCCATTGATATCGGAATGGATAAGGCTGCTGCCGAGCAGCTGGTTGCTCCCGGAGCACGCGTTACCTTTTACAGCGAATATCGCACCTTGTTAAACGGCAGAGTCAGCGTAAAAGCAGTAGATGACCGTGGCGGTGTTGCGGCAATATTATATGCATTGGAGCTTTTAAAGGATAAAAAGACGGATTGCGGCTTGTCGGTGTTGTTCAGCTCTCAAGAAGAGCTTGGCTTGCGAGGAGCGACCATCGGAAGCTATTTGTTGAAGCCGGATATTTCCGTTTCGGTAGATGTCAGCTTCGGCTATACCTCGGATGCACCCGAGCATAAGTGCGGTAAAATGGGGGAGGGACCGATGATCGGTATCGCTCCTACCCTGGATGCGGAAATCGGTGATGAGCTGATTAAAACAGCCACGGAAAACGGTATTGCATATCAGCTTGAGGTTATGGGAGAGGACACCTCCACCAATGCCGATGCAATCGGGATGAGCTGCGGCGGTATCAAGACGGGGTTGGTGTCGGTGCCGATACGCTATATGCATACGCCGATTGAGACGGTGGTGCTCTCGGACATTGAAAATGTCGGTTGCTTGCTGGCAAAGTATGTTGAGCGAAAGGGAGCAGGTGAAAGACAGTGATTCAAAATTTAGAGAAGCTTTGTGCGATATCCGGTATCTCCGGGCGGGAAAAAGCGGTGGCGCAAGAAATTGAACGGCAGATAAAAGGGTATTGTGATTATCATTATGATAACCTCGGAAACCTGATTGCCGAGAAGAAAGGAAAAAGACCGGCTGCTCACAAGGTGATGCTCTCTGCACATATGGATGAGGTCGGCATGATTGTGACCTCGGTGACCTCGGACGGAATGCTCCGCTTTGCAACGGTCGGCGGAATTGATTCCCGTGTGCTGATTGGCAGAAGTGTGCGTGTCGGAGAACAGCTGTATGGCGTGATCGGAACCAAAGCGGTGCATCTACAGACGGCAGAGGAACGAAAAACCGCAGTAAAAAGCGATGATTTGTTTATTGATATCGGTGCTCTGGATAAAGAGGATGCACTGAAGTATGTTTCACTTGGTGAGAGTGTTTGCTTTGACAGCCCTTTTGTTTCGTTTGGAAATGGCTTTATAAAAGGAAAGGCGATTGATGACAGATTTGGCTGTGCTTTGCTGATACGGATGATTCAATCCGAATTGGAATATGATACTACCTTCGTGTTTTGCGTACAGGAAGAAGTCGGCTTGCGTGGCGCAAAGGTGGCGGCGTATACGGTCAATCCCGATTTTGCGATTGTTTGTGAGGCAACAACCGCGGCAGATGTTGCCGATGTGCCGGAGGGAAAAAAGGTTTGCAAATTAGGCGCGGGTGCAGTGGTAAGCTATATGGATCATCGCACCGTGTATGATAAGGAATTGTATGACCTGGCGTTTGCGACCGCAAAGGAGCATCAAATTCCCTGTCAGACTAAAACCATGGTGGCGGGAGGAAACGATGCCGGAGCTATTCATACCTCACGTGGCGGTGTTCGCACCATGGCGGTTTCTATCCCTTGTCGTTATCTGCATTCTCCCTCCTGCGTGATTCAGAAGCAGGATGTCGAAAGCTGCTATCAGCTGGTGCGATTGATGATAGAACGGATACATGAAATATGATTCAGTTATTAACCGAGCAGGACGCCGATTGCTTGTTAAAGCAAAGAGCGGAACATCCGCAAGTGGCAAAAATACAAGCGCTGTTGAGCGCCTATGGAATAACGTACGATTTTTGCCGTTTTTATCGACAAAGCCTCGGAGAGGGTGCGACGGCATATTTGTGCCGGTTGGATCACAGCGGCGTTTTGTGGGTCGGAGCAGATGCCGATGTGCGAGAATGGTACGATTTTGCGGGGATGACAGGCTTTACCGAAATATCCGTTGCGGGAGAAAAAGCCGATGCGTTGCGGAGAATCGGAGCGGGGTTTGATTGGCAAAGCGGTAGTGTTTTTGTGAAATATATTTCACAAAAAGCAACTGATGCCGAGCAACTGACGAGCGTTTCCTTGTCAGAGGTGTTTGCTATTGTGAAGCAGTGCTTTCCGAATGTGACGGATAAGCAGTTTGACAGCTGGTATTGTGATATCTCACATCGGATTCGCCACGGTGTCTGTAAAGCTTTTTTGTATCGCGATGCAGCCGCGGCGGTGGTTTTGCACTACGGAAATACGGCAATCATTTCACAGCTTTGCGTGCTTCCGAAATATCGTGGTCGGGGAATCGGCAGTGAGCTGATGCAGGTCATCGAAAACAGCTACGGCGGCTGTTGCGTAGTGGTTTTCAGCAAAGATGAACGGTCGGATGCTTTTTATCGTAAAAATCGATTTCAGCTTACCGAAAGCTGGCTCACCGCAATCGGATGAGCCGAAAAAATATCTGAAAAAGGAATATAAAGTATTTATGTTGGAACAATTTTTTGATTTGGACAAGCGATTGATTGCGCTGGCGGAAAAGGCGGAAAAGCAGGCAGAGGCGGCGTTTGCGAGAGTAGAGGAAATCGCGGCTTACAATGAAGCCAAGGTACTGCGGGCGTTTATTAAAAACGGGGTCAGCGAAAGCCATTTTAAGGGGAGCACCGGATACGGATACGATGATCGCGGCAGAGAGGTACTGGATGCGGTATTTGCCGAGATTGTCGGTGCAGAGGACGCATTGGTGCGCCATAATTTTGTTTCCGGCACCCATGCACTTGCCACGGCGTTATTCGGCGTTTTGCGTACCGGAGATAAGCTGGTTTCGATTACCGGCAGACCCTATGACACCATGGAAGAGGTGATCGGCATTCGCGGAGAGGGGAACGGTTCCCTGCGAGATTTCGGAATTTCTTATGACGAGGTGCCGCTGTTGGAGGACGGAACGCCAGATTTGGCAAGGATTCCGCTTGCGGTGCGGGATGCCAAGGTGGCATACATACAACGCTCGCGTGGTTATTCTCTGCGCCCGTCTTTGACGACGGAGTGTATTGCCGAGCTGATGCGTGCCGTGAAGCAGGGCAATCCGCAGGCGATTATCATTGTGGACAATTGCTACGGAGAATTTGCGGAAAAAAGAGAGCCGCTTGCGGTCGGAGCCGATTTGATTGTCGGGTCGCTTATCAAAAATCCGGGCGGTGGAATTGCGCAAACCGGCGGTTATATTGCGGGGCGCAAGGATTTGGTCGAGTTGTGTGCATATCGCTTGACAACACCGGGAATGGGCAAAGAGGTGGGATGCACCTTAAATCAATCCCGTGAGCTGTTTATGGGGTTGTTTTGGGCGCCCTCTGTGGTGGCGAATGCGATAAAGACCTCTGTTTTTGCGTTGTCTCTTTTCCAATTGCTGGGATATGAGGCGTATCCGCGGTATGATGCGGAAAGAACCGATATCATTGCGGCGATTAAGCTGAATACGCCCGAAGCGCTGATTGCTTTTTGTCAAGGAATACAGAAGGGATCACCGGTTGACAGCTTTGTGACGCCGGAGCCATGGGCAATGCCGGGATATGACAGCCCGGTTATTATGGCGGCGGGAGCCTTCACCTTAGGTGCTTCCATTGAGCTTTCCGCCGATGCGCCGCTTCGCGAACCCTATGCGGTTTGGATACAGGGTGGCTTGAATTACACCTCCGGTAAGGCGGGTGTTCTGCTGGCAGCGCAATCCATGCTGGAGCAGGGGCTGCTGTCGATAGAATAACGGCATCAAAGTGCGAAATGATGGAAATAAGGAGTTGTTAATTTGGAAGAATTTTTGGATGTTATCCTTGATATATTGCTGGACAGCGTAAAAATGCTACCGTTTTTGTTCGGTGCTTATTTGCTGATAGAATTTTTAGAGCATAAGGCATCGGACAAACTGCAAAATGCTTTGTCGAAATCGGGAAAGCATGGCATTGTTGTGGGAGCTGTGCTGGGAACGGTGCCGCAGTGTGGCTTTTCGGTTGCGGCTGCAAATTTGTATTCCGGCAAGGTCATTACGCTCGGCACCTTGATTGCGGTGTTTATCTCGACTTCCGATGAAGCGATTCCGATGCTGTTGTCGTCACCGGGAAATGTCGGCGTGTTGCTGCAGCTGATTGCCGTTAAAATTGTCATTGCTTTGATTGCGGGCTTTGCGGTGGATTTTGCATTAAAGACACGGCGGGTGGAAGAGGCGGAGCCGGAGCTGCAAGAGCACAATGTTTTGTGTCATCATTGCGGCTGTGAGCATGGAATTTTCAAATCGGCAGTGAAGCATACCTTAAGTATCTTTTTGTTTATCCTGCTGGTTTCATTTTTATTGAACGGTGTGATTGCGTGGATTGGGCAGGACACGATTTCCAAGCTGCTGTTCACCGATAGCGTTTTTCAGCCTTTTATTGCGGCGCTGATCGGATTGATTCCCAATTGTGCCGCTTCGGTGATGCTGGTACAGCTGTTTTTGTCTGGGAGTCTCAGCTTCGGCTCGGTGGTGGCAGGACTTTGCACCGGTGCGGGAATCGGATTGGCGGTACTGTTTCGCGCAAACCGCAATTGGAAAAAGAATCTGTTTATTTTGGTGCTTTTATACGGAATCGGAAGCCTTTCCGGCTTGCTGATACATCTGCTGGTTTAGTAGATAGCCTTGTAAAAAATCCTGATACAGTGCTTTGGCACGGTATCAGGATTTTTTTGTTTAAGCGAAAAATTTAAAATACATCGCAATCGCCGCCGCTGCAAGCGATAACAGTATAGCAGTTAAAATGATTCCCGTGAGAAGCTTGTGGCTTTGTTTCGATATTCTCCGGGGGTGTAGCCGGATAGCTTTTTAAATACTCTGTTAAAGTTTCTGATGCTTCCGAAGCCGCAGCGCTGTGCGATATCGGTAATGCTGTTTTCTTTGTTTGACAGCAGGGAGCAAGCTTTATCGAAGCGATAGTAATTTACAAAGCTTTTAAAATGGATGCCGAATGATTGATGAAACAACGAAGAAAAATAGTGGTATTCATAATTCAAATCGGCGGCAAGCTCCTTTAAGCAGATATCCCGGGTGAGATTTTCGGAAATATAGCTGACAGTGTCATGGATGAATTTGCCGTATTGTTCTCCTTGGATGATTTCGGCATGCTTGACGCACTCGTTGCAGACCATATAAAGGCAGGAAATTTGCAGAAAATGCGCAGGACAGCCTTGGAAAAAAAGCTGCTCCTTGAGAAATCTTTCGATTGGTGGGTCGCATTTGAATTTCGAATATTTTACATACATATATTTTTCGGAATATGCACAGACGAAATCGGGAGAAAAAACACCGACCCAAATTTTCCCCTCTCTTACCGATAACGAATGCACCGAATAGGGCGGAATCAAAATCAGTTCTCCGTCGGAAAGTGTCTCTTCAACGCTGTTTACGGTGATTTCGGCGGTACCCGAAAAGACGTAGATCAGCTCAAAATTTCCATGGAAGTGAGGAGCAAATTGGGTGTTGTGGTAAAGATAGGCGTTGTAATTATAATTTCCGAGCGAGTTGGAAATCTGATGTGAAATCAATGCGATCATCTCACAATCTTAACTTTTGTCTATTATTCTATAACTAATTTCTTGTCTTGTCAATGATTTATGAATAAAATAATAGTGGAGGTGATACCAATGAGGGGGTGCGTATTCAGCATAGAAGAATTTTCCATCTATGACGGACCGGGGATTCGAACTACCGTTTTTTTAAAGGGATGTCCCTTGAAATGCAGCTGGTGCCATAATCCGGAGGGACAGAGCAGAGAAGTGGAGATTGTCAGAAGCCCCAACGGTTGTATCGATTGCGGAAATTGCATCGGCAGTGCCGTGAAAACAGAGGGACGAATTTTTTATACAGAGGAGAGTATAAAAAATTGTCCAAAAGGTCTGCTGCGATTTTGCGGCGAGCTTTTGGACAGTGAGACACTTTGTGAGAAATTGCTGAAAAATAAAAGAATGCTTGAAAAGGGCGGCGTGACCTTTTCGGGCGGAGAGCCGCTTTTCCAAAAGGATTTTTTAATCGCCTGCCTGGAATATCTCGGCGGGAAGCTTCACACTGCCGTTCAGACCAGTGGCTATTGTGATTCGCAGACCTTTCAAAGAGTGCTGAGCCGTGCGGATTATTTCTTGTTCGACTTAAAGCTGTCGGATGAGGAGCTGCATACACGGTATACCGGTGTATCCAATCGAAAAATACTGAAAAATTTTTCCGCATTGGTGCAGAGCGGAAAGCAGTTTGTTGTGCGGATTCCCTTAATTCCCGGCGTAACCGATACCGACCGGAATATTATGGGGATCGCGGAAATTCTAAAGCAACATGATGTCAGCTACGTTGAGCTGATGCCGTATAACAAGATGGCAGGCGGGAAGTATAAAATGCTGGGTCGAGAATATCTTCCGCATTTTGATGAAAAAAGAGAGGTTCGGATTCCCGAAGATATTTTTCATCGAAACAATATTGAATTTAAAATTTTATGAGGTGAGAATATGACAGAACAGATAAATGCTTTGTTGGAGCAGCTGAGAAGCAAAAGCTATCGCAATCTCAGAAATAACACAGAGGGAATGCCGATTACCTATCCGATTGATTTTTTCGGATTCCATTTCGGGACAAAGGATACCTGCATTCATTTTGGCGGGAACGTGACTCCCAACTATAAGCGGGTGATCACCACAGGCTTTGATGTCGTTCGGGAGGAGCTTGTCGGTGCGATTGCATCCACCGATGACATCGAGAAAAAAGATTACGGAACCGCTATGCTGAACAAGCTGGATGAATGCATTGCGATATGTGATAAATATCGGGAAACGGTTAAGAACCATCCTCGCCTGTATCAAGCACTTCAAAAGCTTCCGCATAAAGGCGCCGAAAGCTTTTATGAGGCTTGCTTGTTTATGAACATCTGCATTTATTTTTTGCGATTATCCGGTGCAGAGCATTTGGGCTTGGGTCGCTTTGACCAATATATGTATTCCTTTTATGAGCATGATACAGCAAACGGTGTCTCGGAGGAGGAAATCTTCGAGACCCTGGAGGCGTTCTTTATTTCTCTAAACTTCGATGCGGATTTGTACAGCGGGGTACAGCAGGGGGATAACGGACAAAGTCTTGTGCTGGGCGGGTACGATAAAGACGGAAACAGCGTGTATAATGCGCTGTCCGAGATGTGCCTCAAGGCATCGCTGGAATTGAATCTTATCGACCCGAAGATCAATTTGCGGGTCAACAAGGATACGCCCGACGAGCTTTTCAAATTCGCCACCCGGCTGACCAAGCAGGGACTCGGCTTCCCGCAGTACAGCAATGATGATGTTGTGGTTCCGGGATTGGTGAAATTGGGGTACGAGCTTGACGATGCGGTAGATTATGCGGTTGCTGCCTGTTGGGAATTTGTGATACCGAATTGCGGCGCGGATATTCCCAATGCGCGGGTGCTGAACTATCCGTTGGAGATAAATCGCGTTTTGCATGAAAGCTTGAAGGTCTGCAACAGCTTTGAGGAGCTGATGCAATACGTGGAGGAGAGAATCAAGCAGGTATGTGATGACTTGGTTGCCGATACGATTTATTGCCCCGAGCCGATGCCGCTTTTGTCAATCTTTATTGACGGATGCATCAAAACGCTGACCGATATGTGGCGCGGCGGTGCAAAGTATCGGAATTACGGCTGTCTTTGTTCGGGACTTTCCAATGCCATTGATGCTTTGGCGGCAGTGAAGCAATGCGTGTTTGAGGAAAAATCCGTAACAGCGGAGGAGTTGCTTCGGGCAATGAACGAAAATTTTGAGGGAGACAATGAGCTTCGTAACCGCTTGAGAGCCTGTCCGAAAATGGGAAATAACAACGATGAGACCAACGAAATTGCAGACAAGCTGATGAGCTTTTTGTCGCAGAATCTGAATAATCGCCCGAATGAGTACGGCGGTATCTGGCGTGCGGGTACGGGGAGTGCGCAAAGCTATGTGTTCAGTGCGAGCGAATGTCCGGCTACGGCCGACGGAAGAAAAGCGGCTGAACCGTATGCATCCAGCTTTTCTCCCTCCCTGGATGTAAAAACAAATGGCTTACTGTCGGTAATACAATCTTTTACAAGATATGATATGACCGATATCATCAACGGCGGCCCGTTGACATTGGAAATCCATGATACCGTGCTGAAAAATGAGATTGGGATAGAAAAAACCGCCCAATTGGTCAAGCTGTTTATCCAATTAGGCGGTCATCAGTTGCAGTTGAATTCGGTGAATCGAGAGCGCTTGCTGGACGCACAGAAGCATCCGGAGCAGTATCCGAATTTGATTGTACGTGTATGGGGCTGGAGCGGATATTTTAATGAGCTGGATGTCAAATTTCAAAATCATATCATCCGCCGCTGTGAATACACAAATTGACGGCTGTGATAGGAAACTTATGAAAGATAAGGCTGCATCAAGGCGATAAAATACGCTCCGATCTCATCGGGAGACTTGACGGCTATCAGCTTTTCGTATTCGCCGTGTCCATAGTCATATCGGTATGTCAGGTAGAGTGTGCCGTCGATGATATAAAAATTGTTCGCCTGTTCCGAAGTAAAGAGGGCGTCCCGGCTTTCCTTGTAAAACATCATGCATTGCTCCTCGATACGCTCGGGCATCGGTAATTCAACCTTTTCGTTCTTTTCGTTTTTCCTGTCATCAAAGGGGTCATAGGAGGAACGCTCGATAAAGCTTAACAGCGCCTCGAATTTTTCGGTATCCACTTCGGGAATTTCCACCGTCTCGGCATCGGTAGTATCCGAATAACGGCTTGGTCATTGTACCGAGCCGTTATGCGTTTTTCTTTTAAATTGCAACGGTGTTAAGCCGTATTTCTTTTTGAACATGGCAGAAAATTGAGCCGATGTACAAAAACCGCAACGATATGCGATTTCGGTGCAGTTAAATTCGCCCGATTTAAGCATTTTTCGGGAAGCAATCAGGCGCTGTTCCAGCAAGTATTGTCGAGGGGACAATCCGGTCAGCGTTTTAAATTTATGCTGAAAATAGTCATAGCTGAGATTGAGCTGCTTTGCACAATCGGAGAGATTCAATTGCTCATGAAAATTTTCGCAGATATAGTTGATGATGTATTCGAAATTTTTGGTGTTGCCGACATTGTTTACCATGCGACGAATATACAGCATCAATTCATTCAGCTTCACGGTAAGCATTTCGCGGTAGGCATAAGCTTGCTTGTTTACCTCCACCAGCATTTCTTTCAGCGTTTTTGATATTTCAAAGGAGGCATCCTTGAAAAAGCTGAGCTGCAAATCGCTTGTGCCCGAAAATTCGATGCAGATTACCTCCGAATCGGTGTAATGCGTTTCGTTGTGCTCCATGCCTGCGGGGATAATCGCAAAGCTGTTTTCGGTAAAAGAAAAGGCTGTGTCACCGATGTTTGTGATACCGTCACCGGATAAATAATAGACCAATTCATAATATTGATGGGTATGATAATTGATATAATCGTCTTTGAGTCTGGTAATTTTCCAGGCGGAAACGAGCTGTAAATCCTGCATATGATACCTCTTATAAAGCCAATTGATATAAATTCATAACGGCTTTAATATATTTTTTTATGAGAATAGGACTTAGAATAAAAGAAAAAGGGAGGAATTCTAATGACACAAGAACAGTATTTTAAAAATTTGACAACTCCGAAAGGGAAAATCGATGTTGTATTGGATACCGATGCTTATAAT
>CAZFQM010000015.1:0-1167 GCA_964520995.1 uncultured Oscillospiraceae bacterium | reverse complement strand
AACCGTTTCAGAATACTTTTTTCAAAGCAGTACGGCTGTCTGCCGTTGGAATACAGAAAAAGACAAAAGGATGTGCTTAAAAAATGAATGAAAAGCTTTTACTGCCGCCCGAGGGACGTGTTGACGTTGTTTTGGACACCGACACCTTCAACGAAATCGATGACCAATTTGCAATCAGCTATATGCTGAGCTATTCGCATAAGCTGAATGTTAAGGGGATTTGCGCCGCTCCGTTTTTAAATTGCAACTCTGTTTCGGCAGGGGACGGAATGATAAGAAGCTATCATGAAATTTTGAAGCTGTTGCATTTGGCTGAGAGAGAAGAGCTGAATGACAGCGTTTATAAAGGCTCCGAAACCTATCTGGCTAACGAGACCACTCCCGTTGAGTCGGAGGCTGCCGACTTTATGGCGAAGCTGGCAGAGGATTATTCTCCGGAGCACCCGCTTTATATTGTTGCAATCGGCGCAATCACCAATGTGGCATCTGCAATATTGAAAAATCCGCAGATGAAAGAAAACTGTGTGGTAGTATGGTTGGGCGGTCATGCGGTCGATCAGCCGCTTCCTGCCTCCGAATTTAACATGATGCAGGATATTGCCGCGGCAAGAGTGGTGTTCGGTTGCGGTGTTCCGCTGGTTCAGCTGCCTTGTAACGGTGTGGTTGACCGCTTTGCGACCTCCAAATATGAATTGGAGCATTGGTTGAAAGGGAAAAACAAGCTTTGTGATTATCTGTGCGAACATACCGTTCAAACTGCGGATAGCTACGCTGCAGGGAAGCCGTGGACCAGACCGATTTGGGATGTAACGGCGGTAGCGTGGCTGTTAAACGAGGACGGAAGCTTTATGCAGGAGAAAATGATTCCGAGCATAATTCCCGAGTATGACCAATACTATGCCTTTGATGATAACAGACATTTTATGAAGTATGTCTATGATATTCGTCGTGATGCGTTGTTTGAGGATTTGTTCCGTGCCCTGGGAGAATAACGCTTTACAGACAGAATCGGCAAACGCTCGGATTACGGTTCGCGGGAGGTCAAGAACGCAATGGCGCGTTCGATAGAATCCTTGGAATTTCCCCAATCGGCATCTTCTCCCGAATTGCGATAATCGAACATTTTGCAAAATTGCGAAACATCCGCATTTAAGGTTTCCAGATAGT
>CAZFQM010000014.1:5601-13547 GCA_964520995.1 uncultured Oscillospiraceae bacterium | reverse complement strand
CAATCGACAATATTATTCCCGTTTTCGACCTTTATCCCGATTTGGAAAATCTTTTTGTTACCCTTGCCCGCGACGGTGCAACCTACGGTATTTATCTGATCTACACCGCAAACAGCACCTCGGGAGTCAGATATAAGGTGTTACAGAATATTCGCGGGGCGATCGCCTTTGAGTTGACCGACAAGGGGGACTACGCAGCCGTTGTGGGTCGCTTGGACGGAATGTCGTTGCCGAAAATTCTCGGCAGAGCGTTTTATAAGGGCAATCCGCCGGTAGAGTTTCAAGCTGCTCTTTCCGCGAACAGGGAGAATGACCGAGAGATGATGCTGGCGGTGAAAGAGCTTGCGGCACGGATGAATACCGTATGGCACGGTCCTCGCCCGAAGCCGATTCCGGTGATGCCCGAAACGGTAACCTATGAGGACATGGTGGCTGATTATTCCGTCAGAACGCTCATCCCCGTGGGAATCGGCTGTGAGGATATCAGAACCTCCTTTGCAGACCTTTCCATTAATTATTCGTTGCTGATTTCCGGCTCGGTGCGGTCGGGAAAAACCAGGAAGCTGGCACAGCTGACGGGAATGGTTGCCTCTCGCTTTACGGATTCCAAAATTTTTGTTTTCGACAGTCCCTCCATGGCGTTGCGGGGGATTGAGGATTCGGTACATCGGTATGCTTCGGTGGAGGATGACCCCACGGTGACGGATATGCTGGAGGAGCTTGTCGGATATCTGAATGAGCGCAAAAAAGCGCAGAATCAAGCAAGACAAATTGACGGAGATGCCTTTGACGAGGATGCGTTTATCTCCGATTATGAGCTGCTTTGCATTGTGATTGACGACCTGAAGGAGTTTGTCGATAAGGTGTCGGACAGCAGCAAAAACACCATGGAACGAATCTGTCGCATGGCGCAAAAGCTCGGCGTGATCGTTCTTTGTGCCGGAAGGATGTCCGATATTGCGAAGTACAACGAAATTGAGTCGCTGACAAGAGTCATTGTGGCAAATCAAAACGGCTTGGTGATGAACGGAACGCCCGCACAGCACGAATACTTCCAGAACAATCTGAAGTTTTCGGAGCGGGATGTCGAGGCGGGAGAGGGTCTTTCCTATCAGTTTGTCGGCGGCAGATGTATTAAGCTGAAAATGATACAGTAAGGAGGCGGTAGGATGATAAAGGCGGACATCGCGGAAATAGAAAATTTAACAGCTGTTTTGGTTAAGCTTGCCTCCGATGCCGATGAAACGTCGGTCAGACTCAGACAGCTTTTCGGTGAAATGCAGGAGGATATCGTACTGCCCCTATACCCGCAGGCTGATGTTGCGCTTGAAGCACTTTCCGTTGCAACGGAGGCTTTAAATCGGGGCAATGACACCCTACAGACCTTGAAAAACGCTATGCTTCCGATTGCGGATGCCTATCGGGAAAATGAGAAGAAGAACAAGGATGCCCTGAATCGCATGGCGATGCGGATGGCGAATCTGGAGGTCGGTTACAATGCGGCAATCTCCTCCGACGGAGTTGCTTATACCGAGCAGGAGGAAGAGGAGGCTTCTCGGCAACGATTGCGGCAATTGGTGGCAGACAATTTGGAAGAAATGCAGATTGCCAATATTGCCGCTGTGACCAAGACGGTCAAAGAGGAATACGAAATCACCGAAGTGAAGCCCTTGCTCGAGCAAGAATGACGGAGGAAAGCATGGAAAACGGTTTTCAAGTAGAATTATCCTCCGCGGAAATATCGGTGCTTGCCGCATTACTCGGATATGAAAGTGTTTTCGGTATCGGGGAAAAGCCTTTGGCGGCGGATGCCGATATTAAGACCTTGGTGGTACAAAATGTGCGGCAGCTGGAGCGGAAAAGATTGATACAATATGATTTGGGCGGTGCCTTACATATCGTTCCGAGGCTGAAAGCGGCAATCTATTGCCTTTGCAAGGCGGATACGCTCGGCTTGCTTTCCGAGAATCTGCAATCGGGCAGAAAAAGCACGATTTACATCGCTGTGGCGGAAAACAGGGTGACGACACTCAAGCGGCTTGATACGGGGGAGCATCTTCTTTGCGTCGCAGAGCAGCTTTCCTTGGAGGAAATACTTCCGTGGGAGTTTCTTTCCGCACAGCCCGGTGTACTGCGGGAAAGCCTCCTTTTGGAGGATGCCGAATATCTGCACGCACAGCTGGAGGCGTTTGGCTTCGATGCTGCCGAGACACGGCTGAAAAAGCAGCTCGCAGATACCGATGCGTTGCCTTTGATGATGAAGCTCCTTGCCGGCAAATGCGGATATCTGAGCGTTCGAAGCTATCAAAGGGAAAAAAATTTGTACCGAGCGGGCTATCATTTCTTGGCGGTTGCGGTAGACCATTCAGTGGTTTCTCTGACCGTGGATGAAAACGGCGTGGTCCGCTTTGAGGAAATCGCTCCCTTGGCAGCGGCAGCGCAAATCGGCGCGCAATTCAGACCGAGCGGAGAAAGAGGTACTGTGTAATGGAAAATATCATTGTTACCGTGACAAATGTTGCGAAAACATATTTATATGATCTGGAGCTGCCGACCGAGATTACGGTCGATAAGCTGAAGGATGACATTGTGGAGGCACTCAACGGATATAATCCGGAGCTGTTTTTGCGTACCGCTTCCATCGAGCTGTTCTGCAATCGAATCGGTCGTCGCTTGCAGGCAGAGGATACCCTCGAAAGTGCCGGTGTGTGGAACGGAGACTATATTACCATAGTTGAGGTGTAAATAAATGGAAGAAATCACCTTTGTGGATACCTTGACCCATTATCAGCTGAAGCTGAAGGAGGCTTCGGATGAGGTTGAGGCGATGAAAAATCTGGTGAAAAAGGCGGAGAGTCATATCGATTCCGGCTGGGTCGGAACGGCGGCGGATACCTGTCGGTTAAAGCTGGATACCGTGCAAAACGAGCTGACGAGGACTCTTACCGAAATTTCCGAAGCGTTGATTAAGCTCTCGGCAATCGGCGAGGCTTTGGCGGAGGATGAAATTCTTTTGGTTTGACTGCCGTTTGGCATCAAATAAATATTTTTTGAAAGGCGGAATTTACTATGGCACTGATTCAAGTGACACCCGACTTGCTCAACGGCAAGGCAAACGATCTGCGTACACTGAAAGGACAGCATGATGAGGCGATGAGCAAAATGCGTACCCTCATTATGGGTCTGAACGAGGTATGGAGAGGTGACGCGCAGGATGCGTTCGTAGCAAAATACGAAAGTATGCAATCTACCTTCAACAACTTCTCCCAAATGCTTGAGGAGTATGCGAAGCTGATGAACACCGCTGCGCAAAAGCTGCAGGAAACCGATACCGCTTTGCAGGGCACCATGAACAGCTTCGGTGGTTAAGCTTTTTTATATCATGGCGGGATGACACGCAGTTGTATTGCCATCCTGCCATGATACCTGTATTATCTTGAAATACGCTTACGCTCCGGCTGAGCTTATTTCAAGATAATACATCCCAAGAGAGGAAGGATGCTATGGATATTCAGGTGGATACCGCGCAGCTGGCTGAAAAAAGCTATGCGATCAAAGGCTTAAAAACAGAGCTGTCAAAAATCATGGAGGAAATCGAAATCCTTGTGCTTTCGGTGAACGGCAGCTGGCAGGGAGATGCCGAAAGGGCGTTTTCGGAAAAGATTCTTTATGTCAAAAAACAGTTTGGAGAGATTGCCGCTTTTTTTGATGATTATGCCGAGCTGCTTAAGCTTTTTGCATACACGTATGAACAACAGGAAACAGATTTTTCGTCTAAGATAAATTTGGCATAAAGGAGTTAAAAAATCATGATGAAAGAAATTGTTTTGACCCCGGAGCAGCTCTATTTCATGGGAAGATTGTTGCAGGCAAAATATATCGATTATGCCTATGTTGCCGCTATGAATGATATCAATCAAAATTTTACGCTGTTTGAAACCGAAGCAAAGGCTTCCTTGGTGTCGGCGGGAATATTGATGGAGGACTTCGGCGGAAATGTTGAGGTGGACCCGACCGTATTGGGCATTCTGACACCGATTTTTTTTGGGGAGGTCGAAACCTCGATTGACATATGCAGTATCGGGGAAGAGAATACGGTTGCCGTTTATAAATACCACTTCCATGATGGGGCGGTTACGATGGTGACCGGTGAAAACGGAAAGCTGATGATTAAACCGGTGGATCAAATTGCCATCCGTGAGCAGCTTGAGTCCTTGATTCCCGAAAGCTATGCTGCCGAGCAACAGACGGTGGAGAGCATTGACAAGACACTCATTACGAGATTTATCGCCTTTAAGCAGCTTCAAGTCGGAATGACCTCCGAGGTCAAAACCTATATTGAAGCCGACGGGATATTCTATCGGGAAAACGATGAAAGCATCGAAAGCGTCACACGGGAACAGCTTGTCTCGGATGCTTTTGAGATTGTGAAGGGGGTTTCAGCATGGCACTGAAGGACAGTAGCGGAAGAATCACCATTGACGAATATGCCGCACAGCAGGATATTCAGAAGCTCAGGCAGGCAAAGGCTTCGTTGGATCATTCCAAAAAGGCAATCGAAAACATTATCGCACAAGCAAGCAACGAGCAGGGACAAACCGCCAATGCCATTGTTGAAAAAGCAACGGAGCTGAAAAATCAAATCAATGCGATGATTACGAGATTAAACGAGACGAGCTCCTTTATTTCCAATACGGTGGCGCATTATCAAGAGGTTGACCGCCTGGTGAAGGAGGCAATCCAAAACAGCGCAAATTCCGCCTCTGCGGCATCGACTGCGGCGACCGGAAAAACCTCCGCTATCACAAACAAGCCCGCCGCAACACCGTCTGCACCGAAGAAAACAACAAGCTCACCCGCCGCATCATCCTCTAAAAAAAGTTCGACGAAAAAGTCGGGAAAAAACGACTTTGTGGATGATGTAATGGATTCGGTCTCGGACGCCTTTAAAAAGTGGTTTAAATAGGAGGGTATTATGGCTAAGATAAAAATTGATATTGATGCATTGAAATCGAATGCCGCTTCCATAGAGGGAAAAATTGCAGAGCTGCAAGACCTCAATACCAGATTGGAAAATTTGATTGCGCGGATTCAAGGCTCCTGGGAGGGTCAGGCAAGCATTGTTTACATTGCCAAAATGACCGCGCAGGCTACCAAAGCCAAGAAAATGGTTGAGGTGCTCAACGAATACAAAAAATACGTAGACAGTGCGGTTACCAAATTTTCCACCATTGACCGCAATGCCGCAAACAGAATTAAAAATTCATTCTAGAGAAAGGAGCTGAATATTATGCTTTCGATCGATACCACAATTATGCGGGAGCTGACCGCTGCCTCCGCTTCCGCAAACAATGCCATTACCGAAGCGGTAGAGGCATTGAATCGTATCTCTTCTCATAATGATTGGGAATGCAAGGAAAAGAACGCCATCAACGAATATACCAATACCAACAAGAATCGAATCCGTCAGCTTCAGGAGAATGCAGCGGCTTTTTTGACCGCCATCACCGGAGCGACAAATGACTTTGAGACGACCGAAACCTCTATTTCGGATATGTTCTCCTCGGTGGAGTCCATGATCTCGAGCCTTTTGACCATTGCTCCTTCGATAACCGGAGTAATCAACAGTGCGGTGCCGACGAACATTTCCTCGGGAGCGAAGCTTCCGACCGGTTTTTCCAAGCTGGCGCAAGAGGTGTTAAAAAATTCGATGCCGAAAATCTGTCAGAATGGATGTTTGTTTAAAACGTATGCTGCGAATAATATTACCGCTCCGATTGCAATGTGCAATTTCTCGGATATTGATTTAGGATGAGGTGAGAACGGTGGCAATTAAAATTCAAGTTACCCCTGAAGAATTACAGGCTCAAGCAACCGAAATGAAAAATTTGGAGAATGATTTTTCTCTTCTCTTTTCGGGTGTGTCCGATGTTTTGAAAAAGGTGAATAACAACTGGAGTCCCAATCTTTCCAATAATTTTGAGGGCAAGATCAACAGTGCGCAAAAAAGCTTTTCCGCTATTACACAGGAGCTGAAAACCGGTGCCGATGTGGCAAACACCTGTGCGGTGACCTATCAATCGGTTGATTCGGAGCTGTCGAAGTTTTATTGTCCCGCGGATGCAACCTCGGCGCGTGCCTCTCTTTGGGATGTGGTCAAGGAAGAAATTACCGGAATTCCCGAAGATGTCGAATCGGCGGGCAAAGCTCTGTCCTGGGTGGAGGAAAAGTACGGCGGCTTACCCGATTGGGTCACCCACGCCGTTGACGTGTTGGTACCAAGCTCCCTGAAAACCGCTTACACGCTGACAAGCGGCATCCTCCAGGGCGATCTTACCGTGGAAGAGGGTTGGGGCGCAGTTACCAGCATTTTAAAGAAAAATACCAAGCTTGCGGTAATCTGCGAAAGCTTTAACTATACCTTTGAGACCGGAATTGCACGTTCGGAGGAGATGGAAAAGGAAATGTACGAGCAGCTTCGTGAGGGCGACATTCTGGGCATGGTATTTGACGGCGCAGAGGGCTTTGTTGATACCATTATCGGCGGCTCGATTGAGGTACTCGGCGATGTCGGCGGCGGCTTAGTGGATTCGGCTATCGACAATATTCCCATTGTAAAGGGAATCAACAAGCTGACAGAGTACGGTACCGGCTTACTAGGCTGGAACGACGGAGACGGTTATTCGGTCGGCGGCTTAATCGGTGCGGGAACCGAAAAAATTTCGGAGGGCTTGGACGTCGTAACCGACGTAATTACCGACGCGACCGATGTAGTGACCGATGCGGTGACCGATGCCGCGAAAGCCGGCTTTAAATGGGTCAAAAGCTGGTTTGATTGAGAATTGATGCGAAAGGAGACCGACAATGAGATTATTACCATTAGGCTCGGTGGTCAAGCTGAATCAGCATAAGGTGTGCATTATCGGCTATGGCTCCGTTGACAAGGAAGCAGGCTCTGTAAGCGGGTATTTTACGGTGCTGTATCCGCTCGGCTTCACAAGTAGTGATAAAGTATTTTTCGTTCCGACCGACGCCGACATGGAGGTTGTTGCCGAGGGATATCAAACGGCGCCCTCCGCAAAGGTTCTGGATCTGCTTGCCAAAGCCTTTGAAGCGGTTGAAAAGGTTCCTTATGAGGAGCTTTTGAAAGTGAATGAGGCGTTTAAGAAAGTCGCTTCAAAAAAGGAGGCGAATGAGGAATGAACAGTTATTATCCGATCGGCACCATCGTCAGGCTTACCATTGACAAGGATATGCTTTTTATGATCGCAGGCTATTTAACTGCGCAGGGTGACGGAAAAACTCATGATTATTTTGCGGTTCCGTTCCCGTTCGGCTTAATGAAGGACAATCAATATCTTTCCTTTAACCGAGAATGTATTATTGAGGTTGTTCATCAAGGATATTGCGATGAGGAATGCCAAGCGGTATTGGACGGCTTTGACGAGTTTACCGAAAATCTGAAAAAGGCCGCTTCGGAGCAACGGGGCTGATTTCGGCGGAACAGCTCCGGCAATTTTTGCCGCGTCGGCGATGAAAGCACGGTTTCTCTGCCGCCGGGGCGATAAGTAAGAAAGTTTATCGGCAGGATGGAGAAAGCTTGGTGGCGTTCTTCGCAAATTCCGAAAAGAATGAAAATATACATATATATTAGAGGTGCGGAAAACGGTGGATTTGGAAATATTAAAGATTTGGCCCGATTGGCAGGCAACCAAGCTGTTGGGAGAGGGCAGCTTCGGAAAGGTGTATGAAATCGTGCGCAACAACTTCGGAATCGAGGAGCACTGCGCGCTGAAGGTGATTAGCATCCCTTCCTCCTCTGCCGAGCTGCAAAGCTTGAAAAACGAAGGAATGGATGATGAGAGCGCAACCGCCTATTACAAGGGACTTGTCGAAGAATTTGTTCAGGAAATCGCACTCATGTCCAAGCTCAAGGGCAACGCCAA
>CAZFQM010000014.1:0-5591 GCA_964520995.1 uncultured Oscillospiraceae bacterium | reverse complement strand
ATGAGGATTATGCGGTCATCGAGCACAAGGATTCCGTCGGCTGGGATATCTTGATTCGGATGGAGCTGCTTACGGCATTGCCGACATACATTAAGGAGCATTCCTTTACGATGAATGATGTCATCAAGCTGGCAGCAGATGTATGCAGTGCACTGGAAATCTGTCATGAGCAACGAATCATACATCGTGATATTAAACCCGACAACATCTTTGTGTCGCAAAACGGCGATTATAAGCTGGGAGATTTCGGTGTCGCGAGAACGATTGAAAAAACGATGTCCGGCTTGTCCAAAAAAGGAACCTATGTTTACATGGCACCCGAGGTTTACAGAGGAACCGCTTACGGAACCAATGTGGACCTCTACTCGTTGGGCATTGTGATGTATAAGCTTTTAAACAACAATCGGGAGCCGTTTCTGCCCCCGCACCCCGAGCTTATCAAATACAGTGACAAAAACGATGCACTGGTTAAGCGGATGAACGGTGAAGTGATTCCGCCGCCTGCGAACGGAAACGAATATCTCAATCGTGTCATTTTGAAGTCGATTAGCTATCACTCTCCCGATCGATATCAGCTGCCCTCACAGATGAAAGCGGATCTGCAATCGGTCAAGGCTTCGTTGTCCTCGGGGGTTGCACCCATTTTACAAGCAGACCACATTGCTGCCTCCGGTACCCACCATTCGGTCAAACAGAGCACCGGCGTGACAGCGCCGTCAAACGGTTCTTATACGCCTACTCCCTCCTATCGCCCGATTTCCTCTAATCAACCGAATCATTCTTATCGTCCGAACAACTCGGGCAACACCTATGTGCCAAACAATGCTTATCGTCCGAGCAATGCCTATCAGCCGAATAACGGATATCCTCTCGCTCCTCCGACGGCAAGCGGAATGGCGGGAAATCAGGGGGTTCTTTTTGATCCGAGCTATTTAGAACAGATCAAAGCCAAGACAGAAAAGAAAAACAAGGGGCGTAGAACACGGGGAATGGTTTTCGGCTGGCTCGGTGCGCCGATATGGGTTTTATTTACCATGGAAATCAGTGAGTTTTTGTTCGTTGTCTCCCTTTTAGTCACGGTTTGCATGATCTTTTTGTCAATCCGAAAGCTTTCCGCTGTCCGTACCTTTTTCGGCGTTATTATGCTGCTTTTGAGTATTGCTTCTTTGAACATCTTTACCTTGATTGGGGCAGCTCATTTTTTGGCGATTAAGAAAATCTCTTGATTTTGTAAAATCAAGAGGAGTGTTCTGCCTGCAATGGGCAGGATGAGAATAATTGCTTAAAAGGATTCCGCGCCCTTTCTCACGGCGGCTATGCCGCTTGTGAGAAAGCAGTGGTGTGGTTTTTCGTGAATATCAGTTTTTCGGAGGTATCGTTATGTTTTGCAGACGATGTGGAAAAGAATTGCTCGTCGGCGCGCGGTTTTGCACCTATTGCGGTGCAAAGCAAGAACCGATCGTCGTCTCTGTTTCTAATGCCAAACCCGATATAGAGAAAACAATGGGTGTATTTCAAGCGAATGCGGTTCCGCCCGCACAGCCTGTTTACCAAGGAGGAGGACAGCCACGTCCCGTACAGCCTACCTACCAAGGAGGAGGACAGCCACGTCCCGTACAGCCTGTTTACCAAGGAGGAGCACAGCCACATCCCGCACAGCCTGTTTACCAAGGAGGAGCGCCGGGCACCAACGAAAATACCGAGCCTGATTTGGAGAAAACAATGGGGGCATTTGATGCCAACACCATTCCGCCTGCACAGCCGCAGTTCGGTTACGGTTTCTGTCCCGACCACTCTCACAACAATAAAACATCAAAATGAGTGTTGTTTGAATGTGGCGGAGAAGGAGGAATGACAGAGTGACTTTTTTGTCGACCATCCTGCCGACACCTTCTTGAAAACCGATTGCTTCAAAAAAGGCTTTGCGGTTTTGAACGGCTTTAACTTGGGACGCTATTGGGAAATCGGTCCGCAAAAAACGCTATATGCTCCCGCTTCGGTGCTCAAAAAGGGAGAAAATGAAATTATCCTCTTTGAAACGGATGGAATAAAGGGCGAAGCGGAAGTCGAATTTGTCGATTCTCCGATGATAGGATGAAGGCAACGATGTTGCGCTTTCGCTTTACAAAAATCAGATTAAGCTTAAAGATAATACATTTGAGGTGACAAAAAATTGAGTAAAAAAATATTTGCATTGATGTTGGTTACGGTCATGCTTTTTTCTCTTGCGGCTTGCGGTGAGAAAAAAAGCAAAAATCAAGGGGACGGCTCGATTACCGACGGATATCTTTTCAAAAACAAGGATTCGGTGGAGCTTGGGGAGCCCGATGTTAAGCTTGACCCCGCAGAGGTGTACAGCAAGCTCAGCTATACGCCCGAGATGTTTTACGGAGATTATCGGCTTCGCGGCGGAGACGAGGCGGAGGAAAAGTTCGGCGAGGAATCGGCTTATCGTACCCGCACCGAGGACGGAAAAGAGGCGGAATATACCAAGCTGCCGTTTCGCATCACAGCGGGAAGCGGGAATTTGCAGCACAGTGTAAGCAATGTTAAGGGTTACAACTGGATGAGGGTGTACTATATGCGTCGATATGACGACGGGAAAGCTCATCTCACTACCAAGCTTTGCGCCTATAGCATAGAGGAAAATAAGCTGATTCTCAAGCCCTTGTCTCAATTTGAGGCGGATAAAGAAAACAATAAGATTACCTACGCTTTTTCCGACGAGGTGTTGGAATATACCTTTTCTTTTCAGGGCAGAAGCCTCACTCTTTCGGCGGAGGACAGCAGTGTTACTTTGACAAACGGCTTGGATGCTTACGGAAAAAAAGATTATTTTTACGTAGACAATTATCTTTCTCCGGATTCCGAGAGCATTGACGGTGTTGATTCAATCGAATTTTATTATAATGCGGACAGCGATACTCCAAGAGTATACTTTGATATGGTAAATGATGAGAAGAGCTATAATTCCATTGCCGTATTGCAGGAAAACGGCTTGTTTACCTTTACCCTTGCGCTGGAGGAGAGTGTAAAGACCTATCAATTCGTATATTTCTACGGTTTCAGGAACGGCATAGTGCTTACCGACGGTAACAAGGTCTATTATTATAACGATACCTCCATGGATCGGAACAAAATCATATTAAACGAGTATGTGACGGAGGACCAAACCGGGAAGTTGGAAACGTTGACCGAGGCACAGCTGGAGGCAATCGCCAAAAAGAAAGAAAATCTGATGCAGGATCTGGCAAAAGCCTTTGACGGCGCCGGTATCAAGGTGACGGTCGATGAAAAATCGGGAGAGCTGGCGATGGATTCCTCTGTTTTGTTCGGCGGCGATTCCGATGTTCTGACCGCAGAGGGAAAGACGTTCTTGAACAAGTTTGTGGATGCCTATACTTCTATTGTGTTCTCCGAAAAATATGAGAACTTTATCACCAAAACGATGATAGAGGGGCATACGGCGCCTCTGTCCGGAAGCACCTATGAAAGCGGGCTGCCGCTTTCGGAAAAGCGGGCAAACAATGTCAAGGCTTACTGCATTTCCTCCGAAACAGGGGTGGATACCGAGAAGCTGGCAAAAAATCTGGAAGCTGTTGGCTACTCTAACAGCAAGCCGATTACCGATGCCAAGGGCGAGGTGGACATGGAAGCTTCACGTCGTGTATCTTTCCGTTTCATTATCAACCTTGAACAGGTGGGATAGTATTCACATCCTGCATTTCATAAAAAGCAACCCCGCCGATTCGAGAAAGAATCGGCGGGGTTGTTGCATGGAAGTATTATTGTATATGCTTTAAGGTTTGTTTTACTCTGTCTGAGATTTTCACCGTATCGACACCGAAGATAGAGGTATGTAAAGTGTCATTGATCGGATTTTTCCAAGCATCATCAATGCAATCAATTCCCTTTGCAACTCCCAATATCGACCCTACCGTTGCGCCGTTGCAATCGGTATCGAAGCCGACCTCCACTGCCATGCAAATGGATTTTCCGAAATCTCCGTTTCCGTAGAGCAGGGCGGCAGCAACGATCATCGCGTTTGACAAGGTATGGCACCAATCATGAGCGTTGTTTTCATCATACCGTTTGTGGATATCGGCAAAGCAATCCTTGGCAGACACGCCGTTCTCATAGCCGTTCAAAACGTCGGTGATGACTTCGTACAATCTGGAGGTATGAGGAATCTGCGCAAGACCGCTTAAAATGATATCCTTAATGTTATCGGTGCAGGCGGCAACGGCAATCATGGCGGCAACAAACATTTCACCGTAGATGCCGTTTTTGATATGGGAAATGGAAGCATCTCGGAACGCCATTTCGGCTGCCGTTTCGGGGTCACCCGGGTTGATATAGCCGAAATAGTCTCCTCGAATCTGTGCACCGATCCATTCACGATACGGATTTTTATATTTCGCGGATTCCGGCGGTTCGAAGCCTTTTACAAAATTGCAAAAAGCGACCCGCTCTGCTGTGCAATAAGACTCCTTGCTTTGCAAAAGCACCCATGCCCTTGAAACATCGTAGGGAGTAAAGTCTCTGCCGTATTTTTCGATGATTTCCTGTGCCATGATGACGTAATTGGTGTCATCGTCTACCGGCATACCGTCCACTACGTCGGCACAGCACCTGTTGGCAAAGCGAAAATTATACTTATTGATAATGTCATCGTTCAGGTCGCTATGCAGGATGTATCGATGCATCGGATAATTATTTGTTTCCTGCAGAAAGGGGATAAGCTCATCTGTTCTGATACCCTCAATTGTTTTACCCAAAAGACAACCGCAGATTCTACCCATCCATCCGCCCTGCAGCTTGCTTTCCAAATGGTCGCGACAGAAGGTATAGGATAGATTTGTTCCTTTTCTTAAATTTTTGATTTCTTCTAAGGTGGATGGCTCGATGTAGGGATAGTTCTCCGCCTGCTTGGCTTGCATTACCACGTCAAACAGAACATCACCGAGCTTTTTCTTGGTTTCGCATTTCGGAAGGCGAGATACCGCCGCGAATACATCCTCATACTCGGACAATTCCAAGCCTTCTTCTATAGATTGTCGATATTCGGTGAGTAAGTCGGAAGAGTAGGATTCCCAATCATGCATATTGGCATACTTGGGTCTTAAAGCTTTATGATATTGTAATTCTTCCGTGATTCGAGTGTCGCTTTTCAGCACCAGCGCATCCAGCGAAATATCAAAGTATTTTGCGATTTTGATTAGCTTTTCCAGCTCCGGCATGGAAAGCTCACTTTCCCATTTTTGCACAGATTGTCTGGAAACACCGAACAGCTCGGCAAATTGCTCCTGAGACATATTTGCGGCTGTACGCAATTTGTGTATCATAGTTCCGATGGCCATGTATGGTCCCCCTTTTCTTTTTTTATTATATTGTAGCAAAGGATTGCGGGGAAAGCAACCAACCGAAAAGTGCTTTTTTGTAAACTTGCGGTTGTCATTTTCCCAAAACAAAGGTTCTATAGTAGTCAATCCGACCCGAATCATCAACAAAACGAACAAAAAAGTGAAAGAAAGCGGAGTAAAAAGGTACAAGAGAAGAAAAGCGAAAAAAAGATAAAAAAAGGGGTTGAC
>CAZFQM010000013.1:0-13755 GCA_964520995.1 uncultured Oscillospiraceae bacterium | reverse complement strand
ATCGGCAACATCAAGGGCATTTTCACGAAAGGTTTGCTTTCCAAGCTTGCTGCTGCCATTGTGTTGCCGGAAATGAAAAAATTCAAAAAGAAAATGGATTACAGCGAATACGGCGGAGCACCGCTGTTGGGTATCTCCAAGCCGGTTATTAAAGCACACGGAAGCTCGAATGCAAAGGCGTTTAAAAATGCGATCCGTCAAGCTGTAAATTTTGCACAGCTGAACGTTATTGAAGAAATCAAGGCCGAGCTTTCCGAGGCACCCAAGCCGGAAGAAACAGCGGCGGAATAAAGAAAAGAGGCAAAGCGGTATGAGTGAGCTCGAGAAAAGAATTCATTATACCTTTAAAAACAAAAAATTATTGCATGAGGCGCTGAGCCATTCCTCCTATGCCAATGAGGGAAAGCGGACACAGAGCAATGAACGGCTGGAGTTTTTGGGAGACAGCGTGCTGTCGATTATTGTCGCAAAGCATCTGTTTACTCATTATACTCATTTTCCGGAGGGGGAGCTGACCAAATTGCGCGCCTCCCTGGTTTGTGAGAAATCTCTCTACGAATTTGCCTCCGGCTTCGGATTGGGTGAGTTTTTACTGCTTGGCAAGGGGGAGGAGATGACGGGCGGCAGAGAACGTCCCTCCATCGTTGCGGATGCATTCGAAGCATTGCTGGCGGCGATTTATCTGGATGGCGGTATGGAGCAGGCTCGTAAATTTGTTCTTCAATTTATCCCGGAGCATTTGAACCCGAAGCAGGCAAAGGGGCTTAGCGATTATAAAACAACCCTACAGGAAATTGTCCAGCAAAACAAGGAAGAGAAAATAGAATATGTTTTGGTAGAGGAAACCGGTCCGGACCATGATAAAACCTTTGTAGTTGAGGTGCATCTGAACTCCAATGTTATCGGTACCGGGAGCGGAAAAAGCAAAAAGCAGGCGGAGCAATTCGCGGCAAAAGAGGCATTGGAGCTAATGGGCTATGAAACACTCTAATATTGCCTTTTTCGTTCCCCATGTCGGCTGTCCCCATACCTGTTCCTTCTGCAATCAGCGGAGCATTTCGGGGACAACCGTTTTGCCGACTACCGAGGAGGTGGAACGGGTATGCAAACAGGCTCTGGAGGAAATTCCCGACAAAGCGCATACCGAAATTGCTTTTTTCGGCGGCAGCTTTACCGCAATTCCGCGCGATTATATGCTCTCCCTCTTGACAGCTGCAAGACAATTTTGCGGTGAGGGAATGTTTTGCGGTATCCGTATTTCCACCCGTCCCGATTGCATTTCCCGGGAAATATTGACCCTGCTGCGGGAAAATCAAGTGACCGCGATAGAGCTTGGTGTGCAGAGCTTAGATGACCGCGTGCTGTTGATGAACAAGCGGGGGCATACTGCGGCGGATGTGGATAATGCGGTGTCGCTGATTAAGGAGTATGGCTTTTCTTTAGGTCTTCAAATGATGACGGGCTTGTATGGAGACAGTAAAGAAAGTACATACCGAACTGCCGAAAAAATAATCGCATACCGCCCCGATACCGTTCGGATTTATCCGACCGTGGTGATTAAGGGAACCGAGCTGTGTGAGCGATACGAGGACGGAAGCTATCACCCTCAAACGGTAGAAGAGGCTGTAGAGCTGGTTTCGGAGCTGATGCCGCGGTTTACCGAAGCCGGGATAGCAATCATCCGCATGGGTCTGCACGCTTCAAGAGAGTTGGAGCACAGCATGGTTGCGGGAGCATATCATCCGGCGTTTCGAGAGCTGTGTGAGGGAGAAATATATTACCGCATTTTGGTGCAAATGCTCAGCGAGTTGCCATATCGTGAGGTTGTGGTCTCGGTACATCCGAAAGAGGTCTCCAAGCTCATCGGACAGGGCAAGAAAAATAAAATCCGCTTGGAGCAAGCGGGATATCGTATTACCGTGGAGCAGGACGCTTGTCTGCAACCCTTTGTGTTGCGTATTAAGGAAAAAAAGGAAGTGGATTATGTTACTTAAGTCATTGGAATTGCAAGGCTTTAAATCGTTTCCGGATAAAACAAAGCTTACTTTCAATAAAGGTCTGACCGCTGTTGTGGGACCGAACGGCAGTGGGAAAAGCAATATCAGCGATGCCGTGCGTTGGGTATTGGGTGAGCAATCCAACAAGACACTGCGCGGAGACAAAATGGAGGATGTTATCTTTCTGGGAACCCAAACCCGAAAATCACAGGGGTTTGCAGAGGTTACCTTGACGTTGGATAATGCTTCCCGTTCGCTGGCGGTAGACAGCGATGAGGTCAGCTTGACCCGAAAATATTATCGTTCGGGGGAAAGCGAATATTTGATTAACGGCGCTTCGGTGCGTTTAAAGGATATCAATGAGCTTTTGATGGATACCGGACTCGGAAAAGACGGATATTCCATCATCGGACAGGGCAGAATTGCCGAGATTGTCGGTGCGAAAAGCAATGAGCGACGTGAAATTTTCGAGGAAGCCGCCGGTATCACCAAATTTCGTTATCGAAAAAACGAATCGGAGAAGCGGTTAAAGCAGGCAGAGGAAAATTTGATTCGTTTGCGTGATATATTATCGGAATTGGAAAGTCGCGTGGAGCCGTTGCGGATTCAATCCGAAAAAGCAAAGAAATTTTTGGAATATGCCGAGCGGAAAAAGGTTTTGGAGATTACGCTTTGGCTCAAAAATCTTGATAAATCAAAAAAGAATATGTCGGAACAGGAGGATAAAATCACCTCCTGCAAGCTGGAATATGATCGCTACAGCGAGGAGATTGAACAGCTGGAGCAGCAGATCGGCGATGCCTATTCGGCAATGCAAAAATGTGTCGCGGATATTGACGATTTTCGTCGGGAGCAATCCGAAGTCGAGGGGCAGATGTCGGATCAAAACAGACAAATTGCAGTCTATCATAATGACATCGGGCATTGGCAGAGCAATATTGCGCAAGCGGAAAAGGATATGGCTTCGGTGAAAATGTCGGAGGAGGATGCCGAGCGGGAAATTCTGGAGAAGCAACAGAAAACAGAGGAATGTCGTGAACGTATCCGACAAATTGCGGCAACCATTGCACAGACCGAGCAGGAATTGCTTCGCTTATCTGCAATCAGTGATGATTGCGAAACGAATGCGGCACAGCTGAACGAGAAGCTCAACGCACTCCTGCTCGAGCAGAACGAGGTTCAATTTAAAAAGGATAATGCCGAGCGAACGATACGGGAAAATGAACAAAGCATTGATATGGTGCAAAACAATATCGAATTGAAAAAGGCGGAGCTTGCCAAAGCGGAGCAGGATTATCGGGAAAATCAGATTTCCTTTACTCACATTGCAGAACGGGAGCAGCAATTGCATAACTCAATAAAGGGATATGAGCTGAAGCGGGATTCCAGAGTAAAAAAGCAATCGGAGACCGAGCAGACCTTCCGTCAGCTGGATTTAAAGGTAAAAGAAAAGCTGCAAAAGTCCAAGCTGCTTAAGGATTTGGAGCAAAATCTGGAGGGATATGCCTACAGCGTAAAAGCGGTCTTGAAGCAGGCGAAGGCAGGTGCACTTCGCGGCGTGTTCGGCACGGTTTCGCAGATTATCGATGTGGATGCCGCCTATTCGGTGGCAATCGAAACCGCCTTGGGCGGAGCGATGCAGAATTTGGTTTGCGATAACGAGAATACCGCCAAATCGGCAATCCGTATGCTGAAAGACCAAAACGGCGGAAGAGCGACCTTTTTGCCGTTGACATCGGTAAGGGGAACGGAATTGTCCGAAAACGGTTTAAAAAGCTGTGACGGCTTTATTGCTTTGGGCAGTGAGCTTGTTAAGGCAGACCCGAAATATGACGGAATTATCAAGTCTCTGCTCGGCAGGATTGCGGTGGTAGAGGACTTGGATGTTGCGGTCAATATCGCAAAGCAGTATCACTACCGTTTTAAGCTTGTGACACTGGACGGTCAGGTGATCAACGCCGGTGGCTCCTTGACCGGTGGATCGCAGAACAAAACCTCCGGTCTGCTGAGTCGTAAAAACGATATTGCGCAATTGGAAAAGGAAGCCGCCGATTTGACCCGACAAAAGGCAGAAGCGGAGGAGAAGCTGAGCGAGCTTACCGCCGAGGTAAATAAGCTGAACGCCGAAATCAACGCTGTCCTGAGTGAGCTGCAAACACTTTCGGAGGATAAAATCAGATTTGAGGGCGATCAAAAACGGTTGGAGCACATTATTTCGGAGGATCAAAGACAGCTTTCCGATGTGGATGCCGAGATCAATCGTATGACAGAAAAAAATGCCGAGCTGACCGCTCAGATTGCCGAATACGAAAAACGCTTGCAGACCTTGTCCGAGCAGCTTCAGGAAGCCAATGACAGCCTGGCAAAAAGCAATGATCGGCGCGATGACCTTTCCAATCAGCGCAAGACGCTGTCGGATGCGATTGCCGACAGCCGCATTGAAAAGGCGGGGTGCGAGAAGGATATCGAAAGCCTGGAAAATGCCGTTTCCGATATCATCAATCGTCGAAAAAACGCCAAGGAGCAGCTTACAAGGTACCAGGATGAGATTGCCTCGCTTCATCAAAAAATCGCCGATATTCAATTGCAGATTCAAGCCTGTACCGAAAATACACAGGCTTATAAAGAGGAGATTGCGAAGCTCGACGGTAGAATTTCCGAGTATAATGCGAAGCGGAATGATTTAGAGCAAATGTCTCACAAGCTGCGTGAGTCGGAGAAAGAGAAATCCGGCAAGCAGGCGAGTGTTTCGCAGGAGCTGGCTCGACTGGAGGAGCGGAAGATATCAATTCAAAAGGAATATGATGATATTATCTCCAAAATGTGGGAGGAGTATCAGCTTACCAGAAGCGAGGCAATGGGAATTGCCGTCGAGATTGATAATCTGATTACCGCTCAGCGGGATTTGAATGAAATCAAATCCAAAATCAAAGGCTTGGGCAGCGTGAACGTGGGGGCAATCGAGGAGTATCAAGAGGTTTCACAGCGTTATACCTTCATGAAAAATCAAATCGAGGACGTGGAGGAATCGAAAAGCGAGTTGACAGCCTTAATCTCCGACTTGACCGAGAAAATGGAAAGCATTTTTGCGGAAAGCTTCCAAAAGATCAATGAGCACTTCGGTAAAATATTTGTCGAATTGTTTGGCGGCGGAAAGGCGGAGCTGCTTTTGACCGAGCCGAATAATGTTCTGGAATCCGGCATTGAAATCAAGGTACAGCCGCCCGGAAAAATCATTAAAAATCTTGCCGCACTGTCCGGCGGAGAGCAATCGTTTATTGCAATAGCAATTTACTTTGCTATCTTAAAGGTACGTCCCTCTCCATTTTGTATTTTGGATGAAATCGAGGCTGCCTTGGATGATGTCAATGTTGTGAAATATGCGAATTATCTGCGGCTGATGAGCGATAATACGCAGTTTATTTTAATCACGCACCGCCGCGGCTCAATGGAAGAGGCGGATGTACTGTATGGTGTTACCATGCAGGAGCAGGGCGTTTCCAAGCTGTTGACCTTGCGCGTATCCGAGGTAGAGGAACAGCTGGGCATGAAGAATATTTCATAGTATTGCATCGGCAAACGGCAAAGAAAGAATGGAGTTTTTATGGGTATTTTCAGCAAAATAAAAAACGGCCTGCAAAAGACCAGAGAATCGATGGTAAAGCAGGTAGAGGGAATGCTGGGTTCTTTCAAAAAGATTGATGAGGAGCTTCTGGAGGAAATTTTGATTATGTCCGATGTGGGGGTGGCGACCTCAACGAAGATTTGCGATATTCTCCGTGAAAGGGTCAAGCAAAAAAAGATCACCGACCCCGCATTGATTCGGGATGAGATAAAGTCGATTATCGAGGAAATGATATCGGGCGGAGAAGCGCTTCATTTGACGACCAAGCCGTCGGTGATATTGGTCATCGGGGTGAACGGAGTGGGAAAAACGACCACCATCGGCAAGCTTGCTGCCAATTTAAAGGCAGATGGAAAAAAGGTGCTTTTGGGCGCCGCCGACACCTTTCGCGCGGCGGCAATCGACCAGCTGCAGATTTGGGCGGACCGTGCCGAAGTAGGCTTGGTAAAGCATCATGAGGGAGCCGACCCTGCGGCAGTGGTATACGATGCCATCGTGGCGGCAAAAGCCAGGGGGTGCGATGTTGTCATTTGCGACACCGCGGGCAGATTGCACAATAAGAAGAATTTAATGGACGAGCTTGCCAAAATATCCCGTGTGATAGAGCGGGAGGCGGACGGATGCGATGTGGAGGTGCTTCTTGTTTTGGACGCGACCACAGGGCAAAATGCCGTGAATCAGGCGAAGCAGTTCCGTGAGGTTGCGGGAATTACCGGTATTGTGCTGACGAAGCTGGACGGAACCGCACGGGGCGGTATTGTGATTGCAATAAAGGATGAATTGGGTCTGCCGGTAAAATATATCGGCGTCGGGGAGCAGATTGATGACCTGCAACCGTTTCATCCCTCCGAATTCGTGGAGGCGCTGTTTGCCTGAAATCAGAAAGGAAGTCGGTTATGAAGTTAATTCTTGCCACCAACAATCAGCATAAATTGACCGAATTTCGCCGTGTTTTGGCTCCGCTCGGGGTGACGGTGCTCTCTCAGAGCGAAGCGGGCATTTCGGTGAATGTCGAGGAAACAGGGAAAACCTTTGAAGAGAATGCCAAGCTGAAAGCGGATGCCATTTACCGGTTGACCGGTTTGCCGACGGTAGCGGACGATTCCGGGCTGGAGGTTGACATTTTGGACAATGCCCCCGGGGTTTATACGGCACGGTATGCAGGGGAAAATGCGACCGATGCGGAGCGCTATTATAAGCTGCTGCGAGAGATGAAAGCGGTGAAGGATGCCGACCGCACCGCACGATTTGTTTGTGCACTGCATTATATTGATTCGAGCGGCGACGGACATTCGATGCGTGGCGAATGCTTCGGAAAGATCGGTTATGAACCGAAAGGGGAAAACGGCTTCGGTTATGACCCGGTGTTTATGGTTGGGGCAAAAAGCTTTGCGGAGCTGTCACCGGAGGAAAAGGACGCAATCAGCCATCGCGGAAGGGCGTTACAGCTGCTGGCGGATTTGATTCAAAAGCAACAACAGACAACTTTGTTATCAGTGGGAAAGGAATAGTTATTGATATGTTTACAAGTAAGCAACGTGCGAAGCTACGCGATATTGCCGCGAAAGAGGACACCATTTTGCAGGTAGGGAAAAACGGAATCGGAGACACCTTGGTAAAGCAGGTATCGGATGCGTTACTGGCGCGTGAAATTATTAAAATGAGGGTTTTGGAAAACGCTCTTATGGATCCCCGCGAGGCGGCGGAGCAGCTGGCTGAGGCAACCGAGTCCGAGGTTGTGCAGGTCATCGGCACCAAGTTTGTTTTGTATAAGCGCAATCCGAAAAATCCGATGATTGAATTATAAAATGATGAAGAAGAAAATAGCGATTTTCGGTGGTACCTTTAATCCCATCCATTTGGGACATATTCGTTTGGCAACGGCATTCCAGAAAAGCATCGGATTTGATAAAATCCTGCTGATTCCGACGAAGATACCGCCACATAAGCAGGCTCCCGATTTGGCAGCAGAGGCTCATCGTTATCAAATGTGCCGCCTGGCTGTGCAGGAGCATTCCCGATTTGAGGTCAGCGATATCGAGCTAAAGCGAACAACCAAAAGCTACACCTATGATACCCTTACGGAGCTGCAAAAAATTTACCCCGACGCAGAGCTTTTTTTGATTATGGGGAGCGATATGTTTCTGACCTTTTCCGAGTGGTACCGTGCGGAGAAAATGCTCTCTATGGTAACGCTGTTAACGGCGGCAAGAAATCCGGAGGAGACGGAAGCGCTTGCGCAATGCAAAAAAGAGCTGGAGCGCAGAGGGGGAAAGGCGCTTGTTCTGGATATTGCGCCTATGGTGATATCTTCTACCGAGGTGCGGGAGCAAATCAAAGCGGGGAAAATGCCCACCGATTGTTTGGATGAAAGGGTGCTTCGATATATTCGTGAGCATGACCTGTATCATCCTTCGGGAAAGGAGCAGGTTGTGCGGATGGATGAGAATGCGACCTTGCAATTACTGTCACAGCGCTTAAAGCCGCAACGTTTGGAGCATAGCATCAAGGTTGCGGAGCGTGCCGCATATTTGGCGGAGCGTTATCAATATGACAAAGGCGTTGCAAAAATGACAGGATTGTTACATGACATCTGTAAAAATGACAATTTTGAAATCATGTTGCAAACGATAGAAAATAGTGGTATAATCTTAACTGCTGTTGAACGGCAGAGTCCGCCGTTGTATCATGCCATTGCGGGAGCCGCATATGTCAAGGATGTTTTAAGGGTGGACAATGATGATATGCTTCAAGCGATACGATATCATACTACCGGACGTGCGGGAATGTCTTTGCTGGAAAAGATTGTCTTTATTGCCGATTTGACCTCGGAGGATCGTTGTTATCCCGATGTCGAATATCTTCGCAATTTGTCCGAACAGAGCTTGGAGGCGGCAATGCTGTTTGCTATGGATTTTCTGCTTCGGGATCTTGTGTCAAGAAAGCAGCTGCTTCATCCGGACAGTGTAGCCTGCTATAATGAATTGAGAATGTGGGACAATCTGCAAAATCACGGATAATAATCGGGAGGTAACCGTTATGGCTGTAAATAAGGTGAAAAAAAAGAAGAAGATGAAAACCAAGGATAAGGTAATGCTGGTCATTTCCATTATTATGATTGTCGTTGCCGTATTGGCTTTGGCGGCGGTTGTGGTGATGAATTCCGGTCTTTTTTCGGAGGGAGAGCTGAACGCTTCCATGGCGACCGATTCGGAAATCAGCCATTTGACCAAGAATTTTTTGGTCTGCGGTTACGATACCGATGATGAAAAAAAGAACCTGTCTTATCGCAGAAACCATATGGCAGACGTGATTATGCTGGTAAACTATGACATCTCGGCAAAGAAGGTAAATATTCTCCAAATTCCGCGCGATACTTATATTGATGATAAATATCCGACCGGTAAGACCAATAAAATCAATGCGGTCACCAACCAAAGCGAGAAAAAGGGCGGCGGTATCGAGGGACTTGCCACCGTGGTTAACGAGACGTTCGGTATTCCGATTGATTATTACGTGACGATTACGATGGATAGCTTTCGTGGAGTGGTAGATGCGCTGGGCGGAATTGAGATTGATTCGCCGACTGCGTTTACCAGCAATGAGGGCTATAAAATCAAGAAAGGAAAGCAGCTGATGAATGGGCAGCTTGCCGAAGCTTTTGTCAGAGAACGGAAGAATAACGGCGGCGATTTCGGACGTCAACGTTCTCAGCGTATTTTCCTTTCGGCGCTGATGGATCGCTTGCTGGATGCCAGTGCGGGAGAGCTGACCAAAATGATGCCGACCCTGCTTGGTAAGGTTACCACCAACCTGACTCTTGCGGAGATGCTGGATTTGGCAAAGCAGGCGCAGAAGCTGGAAAAATCGAACATTGTTTTCCATTCCGCACCCGGCTCTTCGGGCACATATAGGGTCGCCGGCGGTCAAAATCTGTCGGTTTATTCGCTCAACAAGGAATTGATGGCAGACCTTTTGAACCAATATTTCCGTCCCTATTCGGATGCGGTGCCTGCCGAAGAGCTTGGCATTATTCAGGTGTTTGATAAAGTGACGATAGAGGATACGCAGGAGGCAATGGATAATATCGGCACAAGCAGTACGACGAGCCGATCGAGCGAATAAAATGACGCTATGTCGCATGGCGAAAGGAGATTCTGATTTTTCATGACCACAAACGAATTGGTAAAGAATACGGTAAAAATTTTGGACAGCAAAAAAGCAGAAGAGCTGGTTGCGATTCGAGTAAAAGATTTGACAATACTTGCAGAATATTTTATAATAGCTAACGGGACCAGTACCACGCAGGTAAAGATGCTGGCAGACGAGGTGGAGTTTCAGCTCGGTGAAATGGGAATCAAGCCGCACAAGGTAGAGGGCTATCAATCCGGAAATTGGATCGTGCTTGACTATATTGATGTGGTGGTTCATGTTTTCCTGACCGAAACCAGGGAGTTTTATTCTTTGGAGCGTCTGTGGGCGGACGGTGAGGTGCTGAATGCCGAAACGATTTTAAATGAAAAGTAGATCAAACAACGAAGGGATTGTTATTCATGAAATACAACTTTTCTGAGATAGAAAAGAAATGGCAAAACATTTGGGATGAAAAAAACGTTTTTGCGGCTACCAACGATTATACAAAGCCAAAGTATTATGCTTTGGTAGAGTTTCCTTATCCTTCCGGGCAGGGCTTGCACGTCGGACATCCGCGTTCCTACACCGCGTTGGATATCGTGGCGAGAAAGCGCCGTTTAGAGGGGTATAATGTGCTGTACCCGATGGGATGGGATGCGTTCGGCTTGCCGACCGAGAACTTCGCCATCAAAAACAAAATTCATCCAGAACTTGTTACCAAGCAGAATGTTGCCCATTTTAAAGAACAGCTGAAGTCTTTGGGCTTATCCTTTGATTGGAACAGAGAGATCAATACGACTAACCCCAATTACTATAAGTGGACACAATGGATTTTCCTGCAGCTGTTTAAAAAAGGCTTGGCATATAAAAAGGAAATGTCGGTCAACTGGTGTACTTCCTGTAAGGTCGTTTTGGCAAATGAGGAGGTTGTAAACGGCGTTTGCGAGCGTTGCGGCGGTGAAGTGGTGCATAAGGTAAAGAGTCAGTGGATGCTGAAAATTACCGAGTATGCACAGCGCTTGATTGACGATTTGGATGAAGTGGATTATATCGACCGCGTGAAGATTTCTCAGAAGAACTGGATTGGACGTTCTACCGGCGCGGAGGTCGATTTTATGACTACCGCAGGCGATAAATTGACCGTTTACACCACACGCCCCGATACTTTGTTCGGCGCAACCTATATGGTTATTTCTCCCGAGCATCCGTTGATTGAAAAATGGGCAGATCGGTTGGAAAACATGGCGGACATCAAGGCTTATCAAGAGGAGGCTGCGAAAAAGTCCGATTTTGAGCGTACCGAGCTTGTGAAAGACAAAACCGGCGTAGAGCTGAAAGGAATCAGAGGAATCAATCCGGTCAATGGAAAGGAAATTCCGATTTTTATTTCCGATTATGTTTTGGTATCTTACGGAACCGGAGCCATTATGGCGGTGCCCGCTCACGATACCCGAGACTATGATTTTGCGAAAAAGTTCAATCTGCCGATTGTTGAGGTGGTAAGCGGCGGAAATGTAGAGGAAGCTGCCTTTACCGATTGCGAAACTGGTACGATGGTCAATTCCGAAATGCTCAACGGAATGTCGGTTGAGGAAGCAAAGAAAGCGATTATCGCTTGGCTGGAAAAAGAGGGAAAGGGACACACCAAGGTCAACTTCAAGCTACGCGATTGGGTCTTTTCCAGACAGCGCTATTGGGGAGAGCCGATTCCGATTATTCATTGCGAGCATTGCGGATATGTTCCGGTGCCGGAGAGCGAGCTTCCGTTGATGTTACCCGAGGTGGCTTCTTATGAACCGACCGATGACGGAGAGTCTCCGCTGTCTACCATGGATAGCTTTGTGAATACCACCTGTCCGGTTTGCGGTGCTCCCGCAAAGCGGGAAACCGATACCATGCCGCAGTGGGCGGGTTCTTCCTGGTATTTCATGCGTTATTGCGATCCGGATAATTTGGATGCCCTGGCAGCAAAGGAAGCCTTGGATTACTGGCTGCCGGTAGATTGGTATAATGGGGGTATGGAGCATACCACATTGCATCTGTTGTATTCGCGATTCTGGCATAAATTCTTGTACGATATCGGCGTTGTCAGCTGTAAGGAGCCTTACAAAAAGCGTACCAGCCACGGTATGATACTGGGCGAGAATGGGGAAAAGATGAGTAAATCCCGCGGCAACGTGGTCAATCCGGATGATATTGTGAACGAGTACGGCGCAGACACCCTGCGTATGTATGAGATGTTTATCGGCGATTTTGAAAAATCCGCGCCCTGGAGCTCCGCCAGCATAAAGGGTTGCAAGCGCTTTTTGGAAAAAATCTGGAGCCTGCAGGATTGCCTGATTGAGGGAGATTCCTACCGTCCGGAGCTGGAGGTCGCATTCCACAAGACCATCAAAAAGGTATCCGAGGATATCGAAGCGCTGAAATTCAATACGGCGATTGCGGCAATGATGGCGTTGCTCAATGATATTCAGAACGTCGGCACAATCAACAGAAAGGAATATACCGATCTTTTGATTATGCTCAATCCCTTTGCACCGCATCTGACCGAGGAGCTGTATCAGCTGCTGGGCAATCAAGAAATGATTGCGCAGAGCCACTGGGTGAAGTATGATGAGAGCAAATGCGTGGAGAATACCATCGAGATTGCGCTTCAGGTAAACGGCAAGCTGAAAGCGAAATTGATGATTCCGGTGGATGCCGCCAAAGAGGATGTTCTTGCTTGGACCAAAGAAAATGACCGAATGAAAGAGAATTTGGCAGGCAAAACGGTGGTCAAGGAGATTTATGTTCCGGGAAAAATCGTGAATATTGTGGTGAGATAACCGAATAACATCGGCAATATTTCGTTTATTGTTACAAAGAATGAAAAAAATATTGTTCTTTGTTCCCAATTGCTAAGATTTGCTTGACAATATTATACTTTATATTGTATAATATATTTTGTTACACAATTATGTTGTAAACCTCTGCTGTTGTAGCAAAGGGAGGGAATAAAATGGCTAAAATCGATATCAAACCGAATGAGTCTTTGGATAGCGCTTTGAGAAGATTTAAGAGATCTTGCTCAAAGGATGGCGTTCTTGCTGAGGTTCGTAAAAGAGAGCATTATGAAAAGCCTTCTGTAAAGCGTAAAAAGAAATCCGAAGCAGCTCGTAAGCGCAAATTTAAGTAAGCTATTTACTTAATACTGCCGATTGGAGAGCATTTGGTAGTGTAGAAAGGTGTAACTGTAATTGTTACACCTTTTTTATTGTATAAAAAGGCGGAAGCACCGTCTTTTTATACCGGTGCTCTGCAAATCCGATTGATTTGAAATCCGTATTCGGAAGGACTATGTGAAATGAACTTATTCAAACCTGATATAATCGTAAAAAGTGTAACACAGATTACAACGGAGCTGTTGCAAAAGCATCACATTAAAGCGTTGGTCTTGGATGTGGATAACACCTTGACCACCCACGGAAATCCCGAGCCGGGAGAGGGTGTTATGCAATGGCTGGAGACCATGCGGCAGGCGGAGATCCCGATGATGATTGTCTCGAATAATTCCTGTAACAGAGTGAAGCCGTTTGCGGCGGCACTGCGCTTGGATTTTATCTCAAGAGGGATGAAGCCGTTGACCTTCGGTATGACAAAGGCGTGCAAAAAATTCGGCTTGGCTCCGTCCGAGGTTGCCATTGTCGGGGACCAACTTTTTACCGATATTTTGGGTGGAAAATTAAAGGGACTCAAATGCATTCTGACCGAGCCGATTCATTCTGAATCAGGGGCTTTTTTTAAGCTGAAAAGAAAGCTGGAACGAATTGTGATGAAAACGCCCGTTGCCAAGGAGGAGAAAGAATGACGGCTTTATTCGGCCCTGCCGGGAACAGTGAAAGCTTTGCGGCGGCGGGACACAAAAAAACGTTGGAGGTGCCCGCTTTCGTCAGTAGCTTCGGCTTGACCGCTTCTGAGTATCAGTGCGGACACGGCGTTCGCGTCAGCAATCAATCTGCC
>CAZFQM010000012.1:0-14025 GCA_964520995.1 uncultured Oscillospiraceae bacterium | reverse complement strand
TTCACAACATTTTTTTCTTTTTTTAGACTTGACTTTTAATAGTTAGTCTTTCTTTATCAGGGTCAATCGTCATAATAGAAGATCGCCTTGCGCAACATTAAGAAAACAATACCGACAATCAAAAAGATGACACCGTAATAAATCCATGCCAGAGCCGAGCTTGCCGCCAGCTCAAAGGAATTATTCAAATTATAGATACGTTTAATGATACTGTTGGAATAATCGGTAAAGCTGTCAATAATCGAATAAATCAAGCATAACTGCGTAATCGGTGTAATAATCGGGAACGCTACTTTCCAAAAATACTCCCAGCCCGATGCGCCCTCTATCTTTGCCGCCTCCTTTACCGACGGAGAAATAGATTGTAAACCGGACATGAAAATAAGAATTTGAAGCCCGCATTTCCAGGTAATCTCAAAAAGAGAATTAAACAATGTCATGATGGTATTGATTACGCTGTCACTGAGGTTTACCGACAGCAGAATGTTTCGCAGAATCGTAATTTGCACGGTGGAGGATTGTGCGGTGTTGAAAATATCCCCCGAATACACATCTCCCTTGATTACCGCCAGCACCATTCCCGAAGAAATGATGAACGGCAGAAAAAAGATGGTACGTGCCAATGTCCGCCCCTTAAACTTTTGCACTAAAATATTTGCCATAAACAAGCTGAAGAAAATAATGATTGCCACACTTAGCAGCATATTTCCGATATTGTTCGCCAGCTCTCGGATAAACATCGAATCCTTTAAAAAGAAATATTCATACTGCTCAAAGCCGGTATATAAAAATTCAGCACCGCCCTCATTGATCTCTGCCTTGGAAATACTGTACCAAAACGACTTGACCATCGGAATGAGAAAGAAATACACAATGCCGATCAGCCAAGGGATCAAAAAAGCCACCCCTGCCAAAGAACGCTTTTGTGTCTGATTTAATTGCTTTCGGCGCATATTATTTCATCCCCTTTCCCGTGCGATAGGATAGCGGTGCAATCTCCGCTGTACCGTCTGTATAAGGCTCATCGCCGTAATTGATAATAACATAGCTGCCGTCCTCATATACGGTACGCACCACATCGCCCGTCAAATAGCTGTGATCCGCAATTACCAAAGCTTGCTTTCCTTGCATAAAAGAAGCATACTCTGCATATGTTTTTTCGGCAAGCTCCATCCAATCGGAAGCGGTCGCATTGTAAAGGTCGGCATTTCGGGAATACATCACCTTTTCCGCTTCTGCCTCCATCCAACGGAAATACAAGCCACTGCCGGTCTCCAAGGTTTGAAGCAACGCTTTCTGTGGTTCCGCCGCAGCGTTGACCGGCTCTAAGGCAAACGGTATGTAGCCATGAAGTGCAATCGCATAAAAAGGAACGGCACGGTCGCAAATTTCAAACAAACTGTCTCCTGCGGGCAAATCCAAAATCAAGGAAGCTTGACCTAAGGCGTATTGATAGCCGCCATCCAGGGCAACCTGCAAACCGCGCTCTGCTAAGCCCGCAATCGCCTTTTCATAAGTCTGTTCCAATGTGGTAAGTCCGATCTTTTCAGCCGAGTAGTCGGTATACATATTACCAAGCCCGACTACGCTCACGCCATTCACACCGAGCTTGGAAAGAGAGGCACCAAACTTGTCGGACATTTTCTCCACGTTGGGCAAATTCAGCAGATAGTGGCTGCTGTCCTCGGGCAGATTGGTTGCCAGATTAAATTCTTGAAAATTAATGACCGAATTGCGCATATTCTCGGCAAATAAGAAAAAACGATCGAACAAGCTCGGCTGATATACCTCCGATAGGTTTCCCGCCAAATACAAGCTTCCGCTCTTCTCTACCGTCTGCTGCAAGCGCAGTAAAGCCTTTTTGGAGCCTAACAGCGAAGAGGAACGCAATGCCTTTCCTCTCACTGTTTGCTTAGACCAATTGTTCAATCGAACGGTTACCGATGCACCTGCCGATTGCAATTGTTCCACCATGGCTTCCGCCTGTTCATAGTCAGTCAGCTTTTCCACTCCGAGATAGGGAACCCCCAAAAAGCTTTTATTTCTCATCGTGGCAATATAAATATCCAAATACAGCGGATAAGCATCGCTCTCCACCCGACTTAAATCATAGGTATCAACTAAATATTCCCGATACATTCCCGCCATATCCGCATAATCGTTTTCCGTCCCTCGCCGCATCAGATAAGTAATCTGTAGAAGCTCGGTATCGTTGCGTCCCTCGGGATAGATATCCACATCGGCACGGTTATCCTCGGAATATACTCTCGTATCCTGTCCCATCAGTGTAAAGGTAGCATATGCCCCATTGTAGCTTATCTGTGTAATACCGGGATTCGCCTCTACATAAGCATCTCCCGCACCGGCACTGATAACTCCCATCATCATACCGTCCGATTTACCGACGCCGAATATCGGCATGACCACCGAGCGAGTATAATCCACCTGACTATATCGGTAGTTCGCCAAATCAATCCCGTACACCTTTTGCTTATAGGGAGTTGCCGTATATTTTTTATTGTTAAAATCAATCAATGAACCGGAGCCGTCCGGCACCAGCAAATACCCCTCTTCGGTAGAATTTCCGCTGAAGAAATAGGGGTGAATCGAAACGCTCATCAGAATGTTATCGGTTTTCTCCTCGACCTCCTCAGGAAGAATCGATACGACCAAGCGTGCTCCGTCCAGCGTATAATGCACCGGCACCGTAACCTCTCCGGAAGCAAAATAATACCGCACAACATACTCCTTTTCGAGTCGTTGCACCGTCATGCCGCCGCTATTTACCGAATCGGGCAAGCTATACAGCGTTGTTTTCGCCTGTGTTTCCGGGTCAAACAGCACCACGTGCAGTGCCGACCGAACCTGCATACGACCTGCCCGCTTCATTGAGCTGTCCTCCTGCACTCCGTCCGGATAGCTGTGAATCCGGTCTCCGGTTCGGCGATCGGTTAAGGTAAAGCGCCCGTCCTCCTCACTGATTGTCAGTGCATAATCCTCATTTTCAATGCTCAACGGCAGATATTCCTGCTTTTGATACTGTGATGAAGCATATGCGGAACCGACAAACATCGACAACAGCACGGATAATGTCAACAGCAGACAGCCGAGTCGTTTGAGCGGATAACGTAATATAAAAGCTTTCAAGGTTTTTCCCTCCTTACATTCGAATCCGCAGTATAAGCTCATCGAACAATGACTTCAAGAATAAGCCGAATTGCTGGAAGAGCATAATAACCAGAAAGCATAAAAACAAAATCAAAATTATTCCGACTACGGTAGCGAGCAAACACAGAATATTCTTCGTTACCGTATATTCCTGTGTTTGAAGCATACCGAACCATAATACCAGCCCCGACCAAATCGCACCGACCGCAGTTACCATGGATAACAGTGTGGCATCCTCTAAGGAGCATAGCTGTGACAACAGCGTGTGTAGCAACATACCGACTACATAGGGAGCCAAAGAATACCCGATAACAATAAAAATCATTCGTAAATTTGCCTTGCCGTCCCATAGAGTTGATATTGCCCAGTTAGCCACTGCAGCCACACACACCAAACAAATGGTTGACACGAAAATCAAAAACACATTACAATTTTCCACACTGTAGTGATTAAAGCGAAAAGCCAAGCCGAATCGTTCCAGCAAGGTAAACAGGAAAAAGCAAACCACTATAATAGCGGCAATCAACGGAGAACCGCGCTTATGATAGCTTATTTCTTCAAAGCCATCACCGGGATGACGTAGCACATACCAAAATTCAATCCAATCGGATTTACGCATGGTTGTTTTTCCCCCTTTTCTTTTTCCGCCGGTGAAGCAGATACAGGCATACCGCCGCAGCAACTGCCAGCACGCAAACGCCGCTTAGCAAATACGGAAACGCATCCCGCAATATCTGGGAGCGGTATTCGCTAAACGCTCTGGATTCATACTCATATGCCCGCCCGCGACGAAAATATTCGATTGCTTCTTTATATTTTCCGTCATAGAGCAGTGCCTTACCGATACCGATATACGCGGTATACATATTGCCGTCCTCGGTCAGCACCTGCTCCCACAGTTGCCTGGAGCCGACATATTCGCCCTCAATATATAAGCTGAGTGCCTCTCGAACTGTCTGTCCGTAGGTTGTCGGACGAAACACCGTCAAGGAAGCCTTGCTTTTATCCAACACCAGCACCTCATCATCGCGGGTTTCCACCGCGGTGGGCAACGTAAAGGTGCCCTTTTGGGAGCCTTTCCCTCCGAATGTAAAAATCATGTTTCCCTCGGTATCATACATAAAAATACGTCCTCGGGTAGAATCCAACGCAAACACAAAGCCATCCTGTGCCACAGTGACATCTACAAATACGGTACGATAGGTATGTACCTTGTGATAACCGATTTCCAAGTCTCCGGTGGTAACCGCGTTGGCCCAAAGATTGCTTCCGTTGGGATTTACACAGGCAATCTTCGATTCGACTCCCACATTTATGCCTGTACAGGTATACATAAAATCATCCGCCGAAATATCAAATCCCGTAAACTGCACGGGAACATAGTTAGACATCTGCTCCTGCTGATCGGTATTCATGATACTCTTCCAAAAACGGTCCATCAACAATCTGGCGGTAATTTGAACGGTATTGCTGCCGTAAAACCCGGTGAATTCCCCCTGCGCATTAAAGGTTGCCGCACCCTGATAAACGCCCAACACCAGCACATACACATTGCCGTTGGAATCGCATAACACCTTTTGCGGTCGGAATTCGCTTTCTTGCGGAAAAGTTCCGCTTTCCGGTTTTCGCAGAAGCCGACGAATCTTTCCGTCGGTATCCGATATCACCACCGTCATGTTTTCATAATCTGCGATGTACAGCTCGTCTCCATGTATATAAAGCCCGGTGGGAGAAAACAAGGTATAGGGAGAACCGTCGGTATTTATAAAGGTATCTAATATCTTAACCAATTGATAATTCCGATCCAGCACCACCACTCGGTTGTTTCCGCTGTCCAGCACATAAAGGTCTCCGTTTTCCGCCACACAGATATCTTCCGGCTTGTTAAAGACAATTTTTTGCTCCGTATCTCCATAATACACCTGCTCCGGCAGATAGCCGATCTGAGAGGGAAAAGCCACGCCCCATTCATCATAGCTGTATCCCTTGTAAGGGATATCCGATGCCGCAACGGTCAGCATCATACTCACCGTCAGCAACATCGTTACGAAAACGGTAATACAGCGAAAGCTGTTCGCTTTCTTTGGAATTCTCATTGCTCTCATCCTTTCCTAATCGAAATTAGTCTTTCATGCCGGAATATGCCATCGTTTCCAGCATACGGCTTTGAGAAAACACAAATACCGCCAAGGGCAATATCATCAACAGTACAGCCGCAGCAGCACCGATTCCGACCGTGGAAATGGTATTTGTCGCCGAAATTTGCCGAAATACGGTCGGAAGATTTTTATACTGCTCGGTAAAAATAAGAGAGCTTGTATCCCGATTCCAGAGTCCTTGAAAGGTAAGAATGATTGCCGTAATCCAAGCAGGCTTCACGTTCGGCATCACAATCATCCAAAATTGTCGCCAAGTTCCCGCTCCGTCCATACTTGCCGCATCCAGCAGTGCATCGGGCAGTTGCGACATAAATTGCTTCATTAAATAAAGTCCCAAGGTTCCCGATAATGCAGGCAGAATAATTGCCCATATCGTATCAATTAAATGCAGCGAGCTGAGCACCACATATTGCGGAATTGCCGTTACCTCATAGACAAACAAAAGAGCCATTGTAATCATCAGCTCATAAAAACGGCTCCCGGGGAAGCGGAATTTGGCTAACGGAAACGCCGCCATGGCAGAAATCAATACACTGCCCGCCGTTCCCACTACGGTCATAATCAAGCTGTTCAGAATATACCGTTCAAACGGTACCCACATATTATTGGTACTCTGAAACAAATCGATAAAATTATCCAAGGTAGGATTGCGCACAAAAAACTTCGGCGGGAAAACAAAAAGTTCCTCTATCGGTTTTAGCGATTGTGAAATCGCATAAACAAACGGCAGCATCATAAACGCACCCAGCACCGCCAAAATCAGCAATAAAAGTGCACTTCCCACCAAGGAGTGAGTCTGTCGGCGACCGACTTTTGTAAACAGCTTCATTATCCTCTGCCTCCTTAGATATTCGTATGCTTTTTCAGCACACGCTTGATGAGCCAATTTGTCAGCATCATGGTTAAAAACAGCATGGTCGCAATCGCAGAGGCGTAGCCCATCTCATAGCGCATTGTACCTACGTCCGACAGATGTGTTACAATCGTTGCCGCAGCATTATCGGTACTGGGATTACCCGCCAACGCCACACAAATTCCGCTGACACCGAAAGAAGCACCGATCTGCATAACCGCCGCAAACATCAGCTGTGGTCCCATAGACGGCAGCGTAATAAAACGAAGCTCCTGAAAACGGGTACGAATGCCATCGATTGCTCCCGCTTCATACAGATTTCTGTCCATTCCCTGTAAGCCGGCAATAAATGATAAAAACGATGTACCCAAGCTGGACCACAGCTGTACGATAATGATAACCGTCAGCATATATTGCGTATCGCTCAGCCACAATATCGGTTCATCCAAAAGTCCAAGCTGCATCAACACACTGTTAATCAATCCGTTGGAATCTCCGCTGAAGATATAGGTCCATACGGTATACAACATTCCCGAGATTGAGGGAGCATAAAAAACAAAGGTCAAAACAGTACGCATACCGCGTCCGAATTCATTGATCATCCAAGCCAAGCCCAAGCACAGTATATAGCTCAAGGGACCTGTAAATATCGCAAAAACCAACGTATTGCGCACCGCGATAAAAAATACATCGTCACTGAGAAACATTCGGCTGTAATTGGACCAGCCGCAAAAGCTCGCCGGCTGAAGCATATTGAAATCCGTAAAGCTCAAGGCGATAGAGGATATCACCGGTACCACCGTGAAAATGACAAAAAAGACCGTAAAAGGCAACAGCATCAGATATTTATCAATGTTGCGCCGTATTTCCGACCATAATGCATGGCTTCGAGTCATACGGTTAATCTCCTTTCCTGGCTTTTTCTGCCCGAGCGGCAAGCTCTGCATCCTTACGGGCAATCTCGCCGTTGATAATCTTGTTGTAGCTCAACAACGCCTCTCGGGGTGTATAGCCGTTAATAATCACCTTTCGAAATGCATTGGTTAAATTACGGTTAATATAGTAGCTGGCAGGAACTGCAGGACGAACATAACCGCTTTTCAGCTGAGAAATCAAAAGGGTGCTTTCTTCCTTTGTCCAGTTCATCTGAGTAACTGCCTCCAGATTTGCGGAATTATACCGTGCGCCCATTCCCAACACATTTTCGATTCCTTGACCGTAAGCCACCTGAATCTCCGTAGAGGTAAACCATTTCAAGAAGTCAAAGCAAAGCTGTTTATCGGCTCCCTTTAGGACAATAGCGGGTGTAATCGCGCTCACTGTCACATTCGACCGATTTCCGTCTTGATCCACTGCTTGCGGAACCGGACACATCTCCCATAAGCCGTCCAGCTCCGGCGCCGCCAATCGCAAGGTAGCATACATACCTTGCGATTGAATCCCCAGCGGCATTTCTCCCGAACGGAATCGATTGTAAAAATCAAATTCGGTAGGCAGGCTGTATCGAACATAATACTGTGTCCACTGCCGAAACGCCTCATAGCAAAGCTTATCATCCAATATCGTAGCCGATAAATCCTCATTAAAGAGAGAACCACCGCGTTGATACAGCATCAATTCAAAAACAGAGGGATCTCCTGCTGTAGAGGTTCCGGCATACAAACCGGCTGTCAGCTTATTTTTTTGCAATACCGTCAGCACCTCGGTAAATTCATCCCAGGTAGTGGGAACCGAGAGCTTCAGCTCTTCAAAAATATCCTTTCGGTAAAACAACATCTGTACCGTTTGCTCCAGCGGTAAAGCATATACTCCGCCTTGGTAATAAAATCCGTTCAATGCATCATCGCAAAAACGAGAAACGGTCTCTTCAAAGCCGTCACAATCGGAAAGGTCCTGTATCGCCTCACGAGAGGCAAGATTCACCACATCTCCGGTAAACATCGCGATATCCGGTCCGCGATCTGCGGCAATTGCTTCGTTCAAACCGGTCTGCATCAAAGAGATTTGCACCTTCACTCCCGTTTCGGAGGTGTAACGACTTTCGGTCAAATCCTTGATAACCTGTCCTTGATCGCGTCCCAAAGATACCCACACACGCAAGCTTTCGTTAGAAGTGCTTTCTCCCGAATCACCGCTCAGCATGGCGTAATCTTCGGTAAAGGAAGCAATTAAGGCTCTCATCCGAAACACCAATTGGTTCCACCATCCGGAGCCCGCCTGCGGAATCGGCGCCGCCGGCGATTTCAGATAAATGTAATCCACCTCTAACGGCTGTGAGGTAAAAGACATCACCCAAGAGGACATACTGCCAATATTGGAAAGAAAATCGTCCAATCGTACCGAAATGGTAGCGGGCTGTGCGATAAAGCTTTCAATCTGATAAATCAGCTTGTCTACTACCACCGCCTCACTGCCCGTACCGATTCCAACTGCTGCCAGTTCATTCATCTGTTTACGCAAACGATCACGAATCGAGGTCAGCCGCTCAATCAGCTGGGGAACCTGTTGGTCGAGCATATAATCTCGATATGCATCTACCGACAAGCCGGTAACCATAATAATTTCACGATATAGATTATTAAGCTCCAAGGTCAGCGCTTGAAATTCCACAACGCAGGGAGCCACCGCACCTTGTGTTGCTTTCATTCGCAAAACGTGTGTTCCCTTGGTCAGATAAAAGCGATAGGCTTGTTCTTCGTCTCCCAGTTCCTTGACATACCATTGCAGGCTGTAATCAAAGGTAATCTGCTGCATTCCGTCAAACAACTGCTGACCGTCCAGCCAAACGCTTCGTGAAGAAAAAGCACCTCGCAGCGTATTCTGCCGTACCCGCATTCCGATCTCGTACCAGCCGTCGGCAGGCGCCTCCAGCTGCCATTCTACCCACTGTCCGGATGCCGTCCAGTTATCCTGCCCGATGGTATTCAACTTCAACTTAGCAGGGTCATTCGGCTGTGTATCTACACTGGAGCGGTCATATGTCGGCGTGATAACCGAAGAGGATACCGCACTGTAGTCCTCCGCTTCCTTGTATCCGATAAAATCCGACGGTACAAGGTCTGCTTTGCCTGCGTTAGCGGCAGTATATTCTTTATATGTAGAAAGCGGTGCGTTGTTCCCCACTGTCAGCTCGGCGATCGCCACGCCACCCGACAGAGCTTCCAGGGTAATCGTATGGCTGCCAACCGAAAGCCAAACACACAATCCGCCGTTTGTTTCAATGTTATTATCGTCCACCGACCATGTTGTCCAATTCTTTTCCTCCTGCTGCTCAGGTGCACGATCATTTCCGTTCTCGTCCGTTGTAATCCCGGTGGTATTGATGAAACGCCGCGGAAATGCTAAGGATTGTGCATTCCGATATGGCATTTTTCCGTCCAGATACAACCGAAACGTAGCGTTAAGCGTATTTTCCATTAAAAGGCAATAGGTCAAATTTAACCTGTAAAGTCCCTCCTCGGGAACCTGCACCGTAAACGATGCCAAAGCGTTGTCCTTTGACAACAGTACCGCATTTTCCCTGCCCTTTACCGTAGCGGGATACTCCGATCCCGTACCTGCCGCAGGCTGCGTCGAAAGCTGCTGTATCGGATACCGAGTCTCCTTTTGCCGAATATAGCTATAATATTCCGACAACTCGGCAGTAGAAGCAGAAGCTGATACCGCGGTCGATGCTCCGTCATCCGATTGTACCGCACCCACCGAAACGGTAAGCTGTACCGACAGGCACAAGGCCAGCATCAGCGCTCCTATTCGTCTTTTCATTTTTGTTTTCTCCTTTCATCCGCCGCAGTGCTCCTTCTGCCGGATAATACAGAGCCGGGAGAAGCCAATGATTCTCTCTCGAGCAATACCGGCTGAACATGTAACCGCTCATGAGCAACTACCGGCATTTGGATTCTCTTATCCAACAGCTGTACTGCCGAAATGGCAATATCCAACAAAGGTGAGCTTAATGTAGCCAATGGAGGATTTGATAAATGGGAGGCTTGAATATTATCAAAGCCCGCCACCGATAAATCCTCGGGGATACGAATCATCAGCTGCTTGGCAATTCGTATCAAATCCAACGCCAGAGCATCATAGCTGGCTTGGATAAAAGTAGGACGATCCTTGCGCATAAGCACATCGGTAATCAGCTCGGGACCGCTCAAATTTAAGCATTCGCACTCTACTCCCTGCTCCGCATAATCTTGTACACAAAGCATAACGCCTTGATAGCGCTCCTCAAAATCAAGCACAAATCTGTTGCTTGCGATATTGAGATAAGCAAGATGCCGATGTCCCAGCTGTATGGCACGTTGAGTCATCATATAAGTACCGTATCGATTGTTAACACGCACTTGATCCGTGCTTACGTTTTCATTATTGTTAAACACCCAAACAATGGGACAGTTTTGTTTCTCTATCATTTCATAGATAGCCAGTGAAATTTTCCCCACCAAAATATATCCGTCGGCATGGTCCTCCAAAAAATTCATGGAGCCTTCATCGACAACATACATTTGAAAAGCATATCCCTTGCGCCGTGCCTCGCACTCAATCATATCCAGCAACGGAATCCAGAAAATAGAGCTGGAAATATGCTCCTTTAGCACCAGCATACAAATTTTTTGTTGATTGAGAGGGGCAAATACATGGTTATCTCGTTTTTCTTGCGCAGAAAGATTCAATTCCTCTTTCACCTCCGGCCGAAACATCATGTCCGTTAACCAATCATCGTTCATTTTCCCCCTCCGTTCTTTTTGGAAAAAACAACGGTCGGCTACGACCTTTTTCGTAGCCGACCGCCCGAAACCGATTATTACTTACTCATACATCCGACATATCTTTTTTTAGATAAAGTCAACAATGCAGCGGTCGATAACAACATCAGGGAGAGCAAACCGAGTGATGTGGCAACACCTGTCTCGGGAATCACTGCCTCACCCATATCGGCAACAAGCCTAATCTCATAGCTGGCGAACATTACGGCATCCGTTTCCACATCCAACATCATGCCGTCCGCGGCCGCAACAGACTCGTCCTCCAGAATTTCTCCGTCGGCATCGTAAAATACGATATTTACATCACCGACAGGCTTCAGCGCCTTGCGGAGTTCTTCCAGTGTCATACCCTTTTTCACGTAAAGAATACTGTTTTCCTCATCTACCTTAACTCGCTCGGTATCTATTATGTCAATGCCCATATCGGTATCGGCACCGACTGTAACATTTACCTCTACCGTCAAGTCAATTCCGCCGTTGTTGCTTACACCATCGGGCAGAACCAGCTTACCCTTTACAACAAACTGCTGCGTTTGTGTAACCTTCGGGTCAAACTCGCTTGCGGCAACATCCCATTCGATTGTCGCATCATAGTTGCCGGAGCCCGCTTCAATGTTCACGGTTTTCGGCAGCTGTAAGCCCTCTGCTGTTTTCTCTGCGCCGTACTCCAAATAGATATCATCTATTTTGCTGATGCTGATCAAATCGTTACCGAGAATTACCTTGTATTTCGGATAACCGAGTGCATCGGTCAAAGAATGACCCTTTGCATCCAAAACCTCCGCCAACATTCCGGCAGTCAGTTTGGTGCTTTCATCGGTAATCGGATTACCGTTAACATCATAGAAGCGTACACTTCCGGTTGCGGGATCCAACAAAGCCAACGCCTGTGCGATAGTCATATCATCAACCTGCAGCTTAAAGTAGCCGTCGGTAATGATCAGCTTTTTCTCATCGGTGGAAGCCAACGGCTTTTCACCGTAATACTCTGTAGCATCCGGGATATCCGCGTAATTATCATATTTGGTCAAATCATACATAGAGGATATCGTCGCACCCAGGAAAGAAGAGAGGAAATCCGGATTTTCCGCATACCAGGTTGTGCTTGGGTCAATCAGCTGTGCACCGGGCAGGAATACACGATAATAGGTATGACCTGCCGGCATCTTGATAACCGCTTTGTAAACCGAGTATTCGGTCTCAGCCTCTTGCGGCACCGGGGTAATGGAGGGGTTCTCTGCATTAGACCATTCCTCACCGTCTGCCGAGGTCTGAATCACAAAGCCATCGAGCAGAGTCGCATCACTGCTCTTGTGAATCAACGCCGTGGACACATAGCTTCCGGCATAAACGCGATACATCATGCTGCAAGCCGCCCAGGAACGTGTCGCATTGACAACGTTTTTGATCGGTCTGCCCATGTAGTTTAATTTACTTATCGTATCATACCGGATAAAATCATAATCGGAAATTTGAATGCCTGCATTGGGAGAACCGTTTACACCATCCTGCTTTGCCAACACACCGGGTGTCGCATAGTCGGTATAGGTGATGTACCAGCTTTGAATGCCGTTTCCGCCAAGGCTGGGGGTATCATCCTCACCCCGCAACGCAGACCCTGTCAACCAATCTGCCACGCCGGGCAACAGTGTATGCTTGGGGTCATCCTGCTTAATGGTTGCTTGATGCGGAGCCTGCCGTAAATTCAAAGCATTCTTCTTTTCTGTCAATGCATTCGCCATGGCGATATATTCGTCATGCGTATGCTCTTCTTTTAAATAATCCTTTGCTTCTGCCAGCTTATTGACAAAGGCGGTCATCGCTTCGTCGTCCTCATAGCCGTTACGGTTGATCGACTCGGCATCATTGATTGCCTTTTTCAACTCTTTATAGATGTCAATATAATCCGAGGAATCCGGTATTGTCGTTGTCACATCATGCTTGGTCAAATCATGGGCGGAAGCAATAGAGGGACCGATAAATACCCGCCAGAAATAGGTATCTGCGCCATTGTGCCAACCGGTGCTTGCCTCTAAGGAGTTAAAGCCGGGGAGTACGACACGATAGTATTTGCAATCCTCGGGAATCTGTACTACCGCCTTGTAAATCAAGAAGCCGGTTCCGTAGCCCTCAAATTTGATGGTCGCAGTGACATTCTGCCAGCTGCTTCCGTCAGCGGAAACCTGGAAACCGTATACCTTGGTAGCAGTGCCCTTGCTGTTTCCGTCGCTGTCAAAGAAATCACCTGCGATGTTTTCGTGCAAAATCAACGCGGTGGCAATGTAAGAACCGCCCTTTACCCGATATTGCGCATAGCCGCCTGCCCATGCCATATCACTGGTCATGGCACCGGTGAGCTTTTTGCCCATAAACGAGCCTGCGGAAATACCATTGTACTGACCTGCACTGCTGTCGATTGCGTACAAAGCTCTCTGATCGCTGTAATTACCCTCCGCGGTAGGCTGTGCGGAAATGCAGCCAACTGTAGCGTAGGTTGATTTGTACCGATAGCCGCCATCCGGATTAGCAATCTTATTGTTGCTTGCATCGGTATAAGCAAGATCCTCCGAAGCGGTTACCCAATCGATTCTACCGGGAGACAAGGTCAGGTCACCCCACTCCGGTGCATCTGCCATTGTATCGCATAATGACAAATTGTAGGAAGAAGCAATCGAGGGACCGATAAATACCCGCCAGAAATAGGTATCTGCGCCATTGTGCCAGCCGGTGCTTGCCTCTAAAGAGTTAAAGCCGGGAAGCACGACACGGTAATACTTGCAATCCTCCGGAATTTCCACTACCGCCTTGTAAATCCAAAAGCTGGTTCCGTAACCGTCCAGCTTTACGGCAGGCGCTACATCCTGCCAGCTGCTTCCGTCGGCAGAAACTTGGAAGCCATACTTTTTTGCAGCATTTCCTTTGCTGTTTCCCTCGTCGTCAAAGAAATCACCTGCGATGTTTTCGTGCAAAATCAACGCGGTGGCAATGTAGGAACCGCCCTGCACCTCATACTGTGCATAGCCACCTGCCCATGCCATATCACTGGTCATGGCACCGGTGAGCTTTTTGCCCATAAACG
>CAZFQM010000011.1:0-14032 GCA_964520995.1 uncultured Oscillospiraceae bacterium | reverse complement strand
CATTTTAGGGTAAAAAAATAGACTTCCCCCCTCTATGCGGGTGCATAAAAGGGGGGAAACGCAGGCATTGACCGGCTTGGGTGCAGAATCATCCATGCGCCCTGCTTAAATCAGCTTCTTTTTCATGCTTTCCCAATCGGTGGAATAGAGCAGTGCATTCTCACGGGAAATTTTGCCCTCACGGTACAAGCGGAGAATATCGCTGTCCATGGTCTGCATTCCCTCGGCGGCACCGGCAAAGATGACGTTGTTGATTTGATGTACCTTGGATTCCCGAATCATGTTGCGGATGGCACTGTTGACCGTCATGATTTCAAAGACGGGAAGCAAGCCGCCGCTTACCGACGGAATCAGCTGTTGCGAAACCACCGCTTGCAACACCAGCGAAAGCTGTATTCGAATTTGCTGCTGTTGGTCGGCGGGAAAGACATCGATGATGCGGTCGATGGTTTTTGCGGCTCCTACGGTGTGTAGGGTCGAAAAGACGAGCTGACCGGTTTCGGAGGCGGTCAGTACGGTTTGGATGGTTTCAAAGTCTCGCATTTCTCCCAACAGGATGACATCGGGTGCCTGGCGCAATGCCGCACGCAGAGCCTGCGGATATCCGTCGGTGTCATGGGAAATTTCGCGCTGGCTGACAATGCTTTTTTTGTGGGAGTGAAGATATTCGATTGGGTCCTCAATGGTGATGATGTGATTGTGACGATTACAGTTGATTTTGTCAATCATGCAGGCAAGGGTGGTGGATTTACCGCTTCCCGCAGGACCGGTGATCAGAACAAGTCCTCGCTGCCTTTGCGCAAGCTCCATGACCGCAGGGGGAATCGAAAGTATATCGGGGTCGGGGAGCGAAAAGGAAACAATTCGCAAAACAGCCGAAAGAGAGCCACGTTGCTTATATGCGTTGCAGCGGAAGCGCCCAAGCCCACTGACGGAAAAGGAAAAGTCATCATCGCCATGTCGAAGAAGCGGCTCCATTTCCCGTCGGAAATCCAGCTCATAAATTTCGCGCAGAAGCGTTTGTGTGTCCTCGGGGGTAAGGCGCTGTTCGGACAGACGCTCTACTTTTCCGTCTATTTTGGCGGATATCGGACAGCCGGATACAATGAAAATATCGGAGCTGTTTTTGTCAATTGCCAGCTTGAGTAGTTCGGTTACGTTCAAAATAATCCTTCCTTTCACGGCTGTTCGGAGAGACCCGGCCATAGCTTTTCCGTTTCCTCGCCGTCAATCAGCTCCGGCGTAACAAGTCGATACGCTGTGATTTCATACCGCTCGCTTTCTTGATAATTTTTCAGCAAAGCGGTTACTCGGAGACTTCTCTCGTCGGATAGGAAAACCGAAAAGGAGACGGTGTTCTGCTCCAACGAGACTTTATCGGGTAAGCCGATTCGAATCAGTGCGGTGTAAATATCTTGTGGGGAGCTTGCCTGTGAGATAACGCTGTCGGGTAGCTTGTCGCAGCGACCGGTTTGCTGCCACAATGCCGTATCATTTGCCGCCTGCAATAAGCAGGCATCTATTTCGGAAAGAAGCTGCTCGGCGGTCTGTTCTGCCAGATAATCGGCAAGTAAAGCGGCTTCCGCCTTGTCGGTCAGCTTTTTATCGCTGTTAGCGGAGGTCAAGGAAAGCACGCCGAGAGAGGTTAAGCATAAAACAATGAAGATCATCAAAACGGTGGGAATACCGAGTCCGATCGGGAAGCCGGATTTGATGTTTTTCATTCGGTCACACCTCCCGTGTCAGGCAGATAGACGGTTGCAGGGAGGGTACAAAGCGGTTGTTCATCTGAATCGGCAAAGCAAACGGTAACGGTGGCGGAAACCAGCTCGCCCGCTGCAGTGCGCTGATGGGTTAATGCAACCTGCGCTGTGTAAGCGGCAAGCTCCTTCTGCGTTTTTTGCCAGCTGTCGTCCAAATAGAGCGTTTCGGCTTGCTCCGGAGCTTGTAAAAGAAGTGCGGCATCGGTGGCTTTCAACTCCTCGGCAAGCATCTGCGCATAAAGTAAGGCTTCGTTTTTGGCAGTGCTTTGCTTTTGGATACCATGTGCAAAAGCAAACAGCTGTAGGCATACCGCGGCGGAAACGGAAAAGAAGAGAATCATCAATATCATTTCCATGAGAAAGCCGTTTGTTTTTTCGAATGCTTTTGCCATTGTGTCGCCTCCGTTTCAAGGTATAAATGCTGTCGTCTGCCTTTATTTGAGCGACAGCTTGGTTTCGTATATCTTTTGTGCATCATCCTCGATACGCAACGTCAGTAAAGACTTTTCCAAGCTTGCTTCAAATGAAGAAATCGGGATGATTTCGGTGCCGTTTTCGGGCTGAAAGCTTCGTCCGCGTCGGGAGAGCATTTCACACAGAGAACCATTATAGCAGTAGATCATGGTTTCATAGTCTGTTTCCTCAATGGTGTCGGTGAACAGTAGGACGGAAATGCCGCTTCTTTGCTCGATACGCAAGGTATCACTGTCCGCCGCACGTACCTTGTTAGCAACATAGAAAAGAGAAGCACGTGCTTGATTGTTTCGGCTTGCGCTTTCTACGTTGCTTTTGTAAACGCCGATACCGGACAGTACCGTCATCAGTGACAGCACCGAAAACAGCAATATCAGCAGAATCGGCAGCAACCGTATTGATGTGATTTTCTTTTGCATATCAAAGCCGCCTTCTTTCCGGTTTATGCTCAAGCGGAGTACCTCGCTCAGCGATTTTTCGGGATGATTTGAATGTTGGGACGGACGTTGGAGCCGAACACCGAATATTCTACTATGTAATGCGTTCGGTCGATTTGGACGCCGTAATGCTCCTCTAAATAGGACAAATCGGGGGGATAGCTTCCCTCAATGGCATAGCAGGTCACAACTGCCTGCTCAATGGCATTTTCCATCTGTGCCAGCTGCTCGGTATCGGTGTGATGGTCGGTATGACAAAGGGCGATGATGAGCAACGCCGTAACACCGAGAAAGAGCAGACAGGACAGTATCGTGCCCGCAAATCCGAAATGTCGGCGGGGAGGGTATAAATGTACCAAGAAAATCACCTCATAAGCTTTTTGTCGAGCTGTTCTGCTATCCGATGGAGGACATAATACTGACCAGCGGGAGCATAACTGCAAGTAAAACAATGCCGACAATGATTGCGAGTGCCGCTACCATGATAGGCTCAATCAGAGACAGCGTTTTGCCGATGGAATCATCGACCTTTTCTTCATAAACGGCGGCAAGCTTTTTCATCACGGCATCGGTCTGCCCTGTTTGAGAAGCCACCTTTATCATTTGGCTGTCAAGCGGAGAGAACAATTCGGCAGATAAGATTGCGTCCGCAAACGGAACGCCGTCCGCCATGAGGGCACGGCATTGTTCTGCTTTTTGTTGTGCATCGGCATTCGGCAAAACGGCAGGCACCGATTGCATGGCTTCCTCTAAGGGATAGCCGCTCGATAACAGCATTGACAGCAGAGAGGCAAAGCGTGCCGAGGTGATGTGACGATTGATGCGACGAATCGGAGAAAAGCGGTAGAAAAGTCGAATCAGCTTTTCTTTTTGACCGCCGAATCGGAACAGGAGTGCCAAAGCACCGCAGCCCATCAGAAGCAACGAAATCAGTATCAGTGCCGCTATGGCAATTCCCTGCGCCGCTTGCAGGAGGATGCCCGCACTGCTGCCCGATGAAATGCCGAGCGATTCAAACACGTTGGTAAAGACGGGGAGCACACCGAGCACCAGCACGGCAATCACAACGGCAAGCAGAAGCAGCAACACAGCAGGATAAAGAACGGCGTTGCGAATCGCCTTTTTGATGTTATGCTCACGCTCGTAGTAAAGTCCCAGCGCTTCCGCAACATCATCGGTTTTTCCGGCACGCTCGCCGATGCCGATCATCTCGACCATATAGGACGGGAAAATGCCAACCTGCTTTACCGCTTCATAGAGGGAGCCGGTCTGCGCGACAGTGTGGTTTATTTTTTCGAAATATTGCTCGCCCGGAGTACCCTTACAGCTGTTGTAAATTGCTTCCGTTCCGTCGGAGAGCGAAATATCGGATTTCAACACCAAGGCAATTTGTGCGCAAAACATTGCCGTTTCGTTCGGTGGAAGAACCGTGCTTTTCTTGTTTTTTCGAACACTCATGAGTAAGCGCCTCCTACTAATATTCCCACAGCTGTGTGTAATTGTTTTCGTTCTCGATAAATTTATTCATACTTTGTCCTGCGGCGGCAAAGGTCGGATCCATTTGCTTCCATTTCCCGTTTTCAAAATACAGCCCCAGGGCAATCCAGCCGGTCTGCTCCAGATAGACCATATTCCAGGCGTGGCGCAGATTGTCGGGTGCGACATTGCCGATGATGAGCTTGGTCGGAATATTTTGTGCACGCAGCATGACCGCCATCATCACGGCATAGTCATAGCAGATTCCCTTTTTGGCTGCCAGCACCGCATCGGAATTCGGAATATATGAGGAAGCTACCGAAGTCGCTTTTTCGGTATCATAGGTGATGTTTTGGGTGATAAAGGAATAGATGGCTTGCACCCGCTCCAAATCGCTGTCGGCACCGACACAGAGGTCGTAAGATTTTTTTACGGTTGCATCGGAGGCGGTAAAGCGCACACGATGATTCGGATACAAAAAGGGAAGTAACTCGCTTTGCAGAGTGACCGCAAAGGAGACGTTGCAAAGTGTTTCGTATTTGGTGCCGCCGATGTTTTCGCCGACCCAGATATGATAGGTTCCGCTCCCCATGGTTAAGGGGTAGGCTTCGTACTCTCCCTCGATATTTAAATCATCGGTGTTGGTTGCCGATGAATCGGTGCGAATCTGCACCTTGACCCGCTTGGAGGCACCGACACACTTGATCATCACATATCCTTGTGAGGCGTTGCCGGCGTCGATGGTGACACCGTTTCCGTTGTAAATCGCCGTTCCGGTTGTTTGCGGGACTTTTACGGTAATTTTTCCGTTGTATGTAGCAGGCTTGCTTGGTGTGGAAGAGGAAGAAGAATGGCTGCTCGTTCGGTCGGAGAAGGTCGGTTTGTCGGAGACACCTGCCGAAGAAAACGGAGTAGACCCCGCTGAGGCAGTATAATCCGGCTCCTGCCAAAAACTCTCCGAAATATCGGAGACCGCACTTCCCTCGGGGGAGGAAAATGCGGAGGAAACAGCAGAGCTGCCCGACGGCTTGCTGTCATACAACGAGGAGTAGGAAGCGGTGTCTCCACAGGAGGATAGGAAAGCGGATACAAAAACAGCCGTCGCGGTAATAAGAGAATACATTTTGATTTTGTTGCTTTTGCTCACGCTTTCGCTCCTTTCGTCGGTAAAATCATATTTCGGTTATCCCCGCTTGTTTGGCGCAGGGAAGCTTATTTGTAACCGATGCGGACAAAGCAGTACTGCCGATCCCCCGAAAGTTGAAGCTCGGAGAGGAATGCGTTGCTTTTGGCTTGCTGTAATGTGCGGTTTAGTTCGTTTACCGCATTGTTGAGATGTCGATTCAGCTGGGAATCTGTGCCTTGCAGGCAGATCGTCAAATATTTTTCTTTCGCGGAAACAGCGGCGGAAAGCAGCTGTGAAGCATTTTCCGAAAGCTGTCCCGTTTCGCTTAATTGTATATAATAATGTTCGCGGTAGTTGTATTCGGTCGCAGTACAGACGGGCGGCTGATAGGTCACCTCGGAGCTGTTGCTTATCCCGATGGTATGGTCCTCGGTGATTTGCTTATCGGTCAGGTTGAAGTAGTGATAGAACAGAAGTCCGTCTAGGGATTGGTAGATGGTGTCATCCCAGGTGACGTCGATGTGATACCAATCACCCGCTATCTTGACAATATTCCACATATGATTTTGCCGATTGCTTGTCCCGATTACCTGAATGCAGGGAATCCCAACCTCACAGCAGAGGTACTGAAAAAGCTTGGCATACCCTTCACAAACAGCTTTCCCGTTAATCAGTGCACCGTAAGCGGTAAAGGATGGATGGCAAAGCCGTCCGGTTACATTGTTGGTGTCGATGGATGCCGACAAATCGTTATCGTAGGTTAGATGGTTTAGGATAAAATCATGGATTTTTTTCTCTTTTTCAAAGGCGCTGTCTCCTGCGGGAATGGATTTCAGAATGTCGGAAATCTGTTTGTTAAAGGTATTTCTTTGCAGGGCAAGCTTTTCTCGGTCAACGAGTTGCCATTTGCCGTTGTCATAGGTATCTATGGTTTCTCCGTCGGTGTAGAAGAGAATCAGCTGAGTCACCTTGCCGTTGGAGACAACGTAGGAAAATTCGTACTTGTAAACCCAAAAATACTGCGGATAATCGGCAATAAAGTAGGAAAGTACCTTTTGCACATCTTCCACGGAATAATTTCCTCCCGACAGGTCGAGTAGGTTGGTTGTGGTTTGTGCCGCGGCTTTTAAACGGTCATACAGCGTCTTTTCGGCAGTGCTCAACAAGGTGTATCCGTAATAAGAGGAGGCGGCGATGGGAGTGTGGGTGGTTTTTACCGACGTGATCGGTGTTTCCGGAGGCTTTATCTCGGGAGAGGAAACCGGCTTTTTCTGCTCTTCCGCCACAGTCTGAGGGGCGGAGACATTGTTTTTGCCGCCTGCCGCAGAGGAAGTGACAGTTGAGGAGGAGACTTTTGCGGGGCGAGAGGAAGTAAGCACTTTCTCTGCCTCGGAGGAAGCTTCAGCTTCGACGGAGGCGACTTCTTCCTGCGATGAGGTAATCGGGGAACTACTCTTTCCGCTGTCGGAGGAGAGGGGAGCGACTTGCTTGCCGCAGCTGCTGAGTATCAGCAGGACGGCGAGCAGGAAAGTAAAAAAATGTTGTTTTCGCATAGAGTGCAACCGTTCCTTTCTGTGTTATGACTATTGCGTCAAGATGATTTCCGATTGCCGAAGAAAAGTCCTACCGAAGCGGGAGCTGCATAGCTGTCGAAAAAGCTCCGAAGAAGCGGAAAAGCATCCGAATGCCTATGTTATTCTGTCAATTCAAAGCTTTGCTTTAAGGTGGAAAGTGCTTCTTGCGCGACTTCATCCTCGACCAAAACGGAGATATCAACCTCCGAGGTGGTAATCATGATAATGTCAATTCCTTTTTTCTGTAAGGCGGAGAAAGCTTGTGCACCGACACCGACGGAATTGGCCATATCTTCACCGTAAAGCCAGATTTTGGCGTTTCCGCCCTTGATGATCGGCTTGAGGGTAGGATGCTGTTCACGAATGGAGTTGGCAAGGGTCATGATGTCACCCAGGCTTTCGGCACCGAGGGTAAACGAAAGGGTAACGAAATCCCCCATGATGGTGGTTTGAGAGATCATATCAATGTTGATACCGGCATCGGCAACGGCAGAAAACAGCATAGAAAGGAATGCACTGCCGGCAGGCGCCTTTTCAAAGGTAACCAGGTAAACATCTTCGACCATATTGATTTGTGTACCACAGTTTTTCATAATAATCACCGTTTCTTTTGAATTATTTCGGAATCCGCCGTGCCCGTAGGCATGGCGGAACGACAGAATCAGCTATTTGCTTGACGAGGTATTGACGGCAGAACCGTTTAAAAACGTTTCGTCGATTGATTTGCCGAGCAGATTTTCCAGATAGGCTTTGTTAAAGCCGGAGTAGCCGCCCTTCACCGTTTTAACGCCGTGCTTATTTGCAAGTGCTTCGGTGTAATTTGCATAAGGATAAATGCGGATGTTTTGATACCGCGCATCATAATGTGTAACGATGGGAACAAAGGTAGCCGAGGTGACAAGTGTCTTTTCGGTTGCATAATTCTTGGTAATTTCGAGGTCGAGCAATCCGCCGAGCATACAGGGTGCCTTGTTCATGGCAGAGATGAAATTTCCCAGGGAGTAAGCAACCAATACCTTGTCGCCGTCCGAATTTTGCAGATATTCCATCGGTTGCAGAACGTGCGGATGGGTACCGATGATCAATCCGGCACCCCAATCCACCATTTTCTGTGCCAGCTGCTTTTGTTTATCCGAGACAATGCTTGAGTTTTCGACACCCCAGTGAGCGGCAACCACGACAATGTCGGATTTTTCCTTGGTAGCCTTAATCTGCTTTTCGATTGCCTCTTCATCGGAGGTGTATAAAATTTTGATATCATTTCCTGCGGAAAGGCTCAAGCCGTTGGTGTGCTCGGTGACAGAGACAAAGCCGACGGTGACATCCTTTTTGGTGATGGTGCGAATCTCGTCCAGCTCTTCCTGATTGCGGAATTGACCGGCGGTAACGATTCCCTTTTCCTTTTGCTTGTCAAAATATTCCAAGCTGGTTTGAATGCCTTTGGCGCCCTTGTCCAGCATATGATTGTTGGCAAGCGTAAAGACGTTAAAGCCCATTTCTATCATCAGATCACCGACCTCCACGGGGGTGGAAAAAAGCGGATAGTTGGAGGGCGCAAAGGTGGGCGCTACCAGCAGGGTTTCCTGATTGAGTACATTGATATCTCCGTTAATCAACGGCTTTACGTTTTGATAAGCGTAATTGAAATCATAACCGCTTCCTCCGGCACGGGCACGAGCCTGGTCGTAAATGCCGTTGTGGATGAGGTTGTCTCCTGCGGCAACCAGCTTGACGGAAACAGGCTCCTTGGGCGGCAACGGCTCACTGCTGATTGCCACGACAGCATCCTTGTCTTTTGAGGAGTTGCTTTCCGAAGCAGAGGAATCACCGAGTTGTCGGCAACCGAAGAGAGAAAACGACAGGGCGACCGCCAATAAAAGCGAAAAAATCTTTTTGTTCATCTGTTGCTGAATCCTTTCCTGCTGTGAATGATGATTGCGTAGCTGCTTTGTCGAAAAAAAGCGGTTATTCGCCGAGCATATGTCCCATGTCATATAGTCCGGGAGTTTTTCCCGACATGAAAACAGCGGCGTTTACCGCACCTACCGCAAAAATTTCCTTGGACATTGCCGTGTGGGAAAGGGTGATGATCTCATCGCGCCCCGCGAAAATAATGTCATGCTCGCCGACAATTGTGCCGCCGCGGATGGAGTGGATACCGATTTCACTCTGACTTCTTTTCTTACGTTGGGAGTGACGATCGTATACGTATTGGAATTTTTCGTCCGAGACGCTGTTGATTGCGTCGGCAAGCATCAATGCCGTTCCGCTTGGCGCATCTATTTTTTGATTGTGATGCTTTTCCACGATTTCGATGTCGAATTGTCCGCCGAGTACGGCAGTGGCTTTTTTTGCCAACTCCGCCAGCAGATTGATGCCGAGAGACATATTAAAGGAAAAGAAGATCGGAATCGTGCTTGCGGCTGATTTAATTTGATTGATTTGGTCAGCGGAATAGCCGGTGGTGGAAAGCACCAATGCGGTCGGATGCAGCCTGCAATATTCCAGCAAGCCATCCAGTGCACTCGGATGAGAGAAGTCGATGATGACGTCCGCCTGCTCTTTTACCTCGGAAGCAGTGGCATAAACCGGAAAGTCCGCATATTGCTCGGCAACACAATCAATACCGGCGACAACCTGACAATCCTCACGGGTTGCAATGCAGTTTGCGATTACGTGTCCCATTTTTCCGTTGCAGCCGCTGATGATAATATTTTTCATTTTTGTTTAAACATCCTTTCAATCGCTTTTCTCCGCGGAGCATTTGCTTGAAAAGCAGCTGTCTCACGGAAAGAAAGCTTTGCCTATCGCTAATATAGCAAAAAAGCAAAAATAAATCAAGTGTGGGAAGAAAAGTCGCTTTTATGAAGAAAACGGGCAGATTTCCCGCCCGTTTCGGAATGTAAATCAAATCAAGCCGGCATTTTTCATTGCTTCCTTGAGTGTGTTAAGATGTGGCTCGCTCATGGCGCAAAGCGGCATTCTGCAATCGCCGGCGGCAAAGCCCATCAGGTTCAGCGCCTCTTTCACCGGGATCGGATTGACCTCGATAAAGAGTGCGTGGATTAACGGCATCAGAGACAGCTGTAATGCGGCACTCTCTTTTACCTTTCCGTCAAAGTAAAGCTGACAGATGTCATGAGTCTGTTGCGGCATGACATTGGATAAAACCGAAATAACGCCGATTCCGCCGAGAGAGAGCAACGGTACGATCTGGTCGTCGTTTCCGCTGTAAACCTCCAAATTGTCTCCGCAGGCGGCACGTAGGTCCGCAACCTGGGAGATGTTGCCGCTTGCCTCCTTGGTGGCAACGATATTCTGATGCCCCGATAAGTATTTGTAGGTATCGGTCGCGATGTTGACCCCGGTTCTGGAGGGAACGTTGTATAAAATCATCGGCAGGTCGGTCGCGTCGGCAATCATTTCAAAGTGCTTTGCCAATCCGGTTTGGGAGCATTTGTTGTAATAGGGAGTGACCACCAAAATGCCGTCTGCGCCCAGGTTTTTGGCTTCCTTTGCCATTTCGACGGCATAACGGGTGTCGTTACTGCCCGCTCCGGCAACCACCGGGATTCTGCCTGCGGCGTGCTCTACCGCGAAGCGAATGGAGTCGATATGCTCTTGGTCGGTCATTGTGGCAGACTCACCGGTCGTGCCGCAAATGACAATACAATCGGTGTGGTTTTCGATTTGCCAATCAATCAATCTGCCCAGCTCTTCCCAATGGATAGAGCCGTCGGGCAGCATCGGCGTGGCAAGTGCGACACCGGCACCGGTAAAAATTCTTTTTTTCATCATGAGGAGCAATCCTTTTGCGGGGAGTATCCGATTTTCGACTGCTCGTGTCCCACCTTTCTTTTCAGCTGAAAATCCGCGGCGTGATACCGCCGATTGTTATATCATATGCGCGAGGATCAATCCATGTAACCCTGTGCCGCCAGCAGCTCTGCCATCAAAACAGCACCGCCAGCCGCACCTCTGACCGTGTTGTGGGAGAGGCAAACGAATTTATAATCGTATTGGCTGTCCGGACGAAGTCTGCCGATGGAAACAGCCATGCCACCCTCCAGGTTTCGATCCAGCTTGGTTTGCGGACGATTGTCCTCTTCAAAATAGTTGAGGAATTGCTTGGGCGCGGACGGCAGCTTCAAATCCTGCGGAACACCCTTGAAGCTTGCCCATTTTTCTTTGATTTCCTCCATGGTCGGCTTTTTGTCAAAGCTGACGAAAACAGCTGCCATGTGTCCGTCCGAAGCGGCAACTCTCAAGCATTGCGTGGTGATAGAGGGTTCGGTTGCGTTGACGATTTCGTCCCCCTCGATTTTTCCCCAGATTTTCAGCGGCTCCTTTTCGCTTTTTTCTTCCTCCCCGCCGATAAAGGGGATAACGTTGTCTACCATTTCGGGCCAGCGCTCAAAGGTTTTTCCCGCGCCGGAGATTGCCTGATAGGTGCAGGCAAGTACATTTTTTACACCGTATTCCATCAGCGGATGCAGTGCGGGAACGTAGCTCTGAAGAGAGCAGTTGGATTTTACGGCGATAAATCCGCGCTTGGTGCCCAGGCGTTTGCGTTGTGCTTTGATGATTTCCGCATGCTCCGGGTTGATTTCGGGAACAATCATCGGAACATCCTTGGTACCGCGGTGCGCCGAGTTGTTGGAAACAACGGGACACTCTGCTTTGGCATATCGCTCCTCAAGTGCTCTGATTTCATCCTTTTTCATGTCAACGGCGCAGAATACGAAATCAACCTCGGATGCGATTTTTTCCACATCCTCGGAAGCGTTGTAAACGACCATATCTTCCATTGCCTTCGGCATCGGAACGGGCATTGCCCAGCGATCTCCGACCGCTTCTTTATAGGTTTTTCCGGCACTTCTGCCCGAAGCGGCGAGTGCCTTTACCTGAAACCAGGGGTGATTTTCCAACAGGATGGCGAAACGCTGTCCGACCATGCCGGTTGCACCGATGATACCTACACGAAATGTTTTCATTTTAATTCCTCCAACAAAAATAGATTCAAATTTGTAATATTTGCCGTAAATGACCCGATTGGCTTCCAGTCATAAAAGGAATAAAACGGACAAAAAAGGAAATAAACCGACAAGTATGAAAAAAACCGGTTGAAAACCGGCTCATCATACAGTATAATAGAAGCATTGATGTTTTTTGAAACAGCAAAAAACAAGATAGCTCCCCATCATATGATGAGAGTGTTGTACCTATTCGATACAACCCCAGAACAGCAGTGTCCCAAGCTGCTTTCTTCGGCGGTAATTCCTTTCGGGGATTGCTCCGATGACCGTGGGAGGTCTTGCAAAGCCCTACTGATAACAACCGCAACCTCTATCCTCGGAAAAAGATATTTTGTGCACCGAAAAGGGAAGCTTGCTCTCTTCGACGGCACAAGGCGGCAAATATTCAATTGCAATATCCGAAAGGAATACCGATATGTATTCCAACGCTATTATATCATGTGTTGCGCAGGCTGTCAATCTGTTTTGCCAAGACGGTATCATAAATTTTTCAAGGGCAAAAGTCCCTTTGTTTTAAATAAGATAACCAAACATTATGCAGTATCTGCGATGAAAAAAGGAATGAAGCAAATGCAAACAAGTGATTTTTATTATGATCTGCCGGAGGAGCTGATTGCACAAACGCCGACCGAACCTCGTGACCATTCCCGCTTAATGCGGATAGAGCGTGGAAGCGGTGCGATTACGCATCATCACTTTTACGATATTGTCGATATGCTGGAGGAGGGCGACTTGTTGGTCGTCAATGACTCCAAGGTGCTGCCGGCGAGGCTGTACGGCAATAAGCTCGATACCGGAGCAGGCGTGGAATTTTTGCTGTTGGAGCAAAAGGAAAATGATTGCTGGGAGGTGCTGGTGAAGCCGGGCAGAAAGCTGCGAGAGGGTGCTGTGGTAAGCTTCGGAAACGGCTTGCTGACTGCGGAGATTATCGAGGTGAAGCCGGACGGAAACCGCATTGCCCGCTTTTTCTGTGAAGAAAGCATCTTTACGGCATTGGAGAAAATCGGGGAGATGCCGTTGCCGCATTATATTACCCATAAGCTGGAGGACAAACAACGGTACCAGACGGTGTATGCCAAGGAACTCGGCTCTGCCGCTGCGCCGACGGCAGGGCTGCATTTTACCCCCGAGCTGTTGGATAAGCTGAGAGCAAAGGGCGTAAAAATCGGTTACGTTACGCTGCACGTCGGCTTGGGAACCTTTCGACCGGTAAAAGCGAAAGAAATTACCGACCATCATATGCATTCGGAGCATTATGAGTTGCCGCAGGAAACCGCCGATCTGATTAACGAGACCAAGGCAAACGGCAAGCGGGTGATTGCAGTCGGAACCACAAGCTGCCGCACTTTGGAAAGTGTTGCATCCTTTCATGACGGGAAGATTTGCCGCGCGGAGGGCTATACCGATATTTTTATCTATCCGGGGTATCGGTTCCGAGTGTTGGACGGCTTGATTACCAACTTTCACCTGCCCGAGAGCACGCTGATTATGCTGGTATCGGCGTTTATGGGCTATAACAACACAATGAACGCCTACAAAACCGCAGTGGAGGAGCGCTACCGCTTTTTCAGCTTCGGTGATGCGATGATGATTTTGTAACATTTCACAAATATGATACTTATAACTTTTTTTGTTTGTGCAAAATAGGCTTTTATCCTATGCTTATGGGATACAAGATTTTGATGAAACATTTTAAAATATATTGACAATATGTGTTTTATCACATATAATATAAAGTGTAAGTTAAAGGAAAATAAAAATGTTTGAAGTTGAATTTTACGAAAAAATGACGGTACATATCCTGCCGAAGAATTTATTCTTTCACAGGATGTGAAAATGCAGACAAAATTATTTCGACTTCTTGAATTACTTGAACTTAAGGGTAATGAATTGCGTGAGCCTTATTCAAAATCTCTTTCAGACGGAATTTTTGAAATTCGTGCAAATCAAGGGAATAATATAACAAGGGTATTATATTTTTTCGTTGTGGGAAAGAAAATAATACTAACAAATGGCTTTGTTAAGAAAACGCAAAAAACGCCCGAAAATGAAATTGAATTGGCAAAAAAATATCGAGAAGATTATGAACGCGGTAGTGTAAAGTAAAAATGAAGAAATAGCTCACAAAATCATAGAATAGCTTCAC
>CAZFQM010000010.1:1875-14908 GCA_964520995.1 uncultured Oscillospiraceae bacterium | reverse complement strand
ATAATTCTCCGCAAAGGGAATATGTCGCAAGTGGGCATGATTACAGCAATCGATTTTTCCCTGCTCATCTACTACCGAAAACGCCGCAAACCGATCGGTAATTCCCTCCCCGGTGAACTTGACGTAGCTTTCCTTTGCCGTCCATACCAGAAAAAAGCCCTCTTGCCCTTTTCCGTCTATCCATGCCGCCTCTCTCGGATGAAAAAAGCGCTTGGCAATCCGCTCTGCATGACAAGCTTGATACCGCTGCAAATCAATACCCAGCTCTCCGTTTCCGACCGCGCACGCCCAATAGCTCCCGCTATGGGAAATCGAAAAAAACAGCTCCGAATCGGCAAAATACGGCTTGCCGCTTGCTCCACGCAGAATTTCCGTCGGTGCGGAGATCCGATATTGATTCGCAAAGCGCTTTCCCAGCAGAAGAATTTCCCGCTCGGCATTCTTTATCTGCTCCGACCGACAAATCAAGAGCTGCACCTTGATGCTCATTCCGAAATACCTTTCTCCGCAAGATAGTTTATCACATCGGAAACCTGACGCAGCTGCCAAACGTCTCTGGTCGGCACATTGATGTCATATCGCTCCTCAAAAGCGCAGACAATATTCATAATATCAAAGGAATTCAATCCCAAATCCTTTAAAAAATCGGTATCGGTATCCACATTTTCTTTTCCGGTAACCTGATACACAATCTCTCTGATAACCTCCAGCATTCTCTGTTCAAGCCTTTCTGTTTTTTACTAGACAATCTGCCTTTTTATCTTTTTCGCAGCGGTTCGCTCAAAATCCGTCTCGCGGATATTGATCATCTGCACCTTTTTATAAATCGGCAGCCGCTCATTCATTCGGTCGATATACTCCTGCAAATGCTCCAGCACCTCATAGCTGCTCATCTGCTCGGTCAGATAGGGGTCCGGGAAAATCGAAGCCGCTATTTTGACATCATCCATGGAGTTGCCGCTCAGTGCGCCGTACACCACGACCTCCTTGACCAGCGGGCATCCCCGAATCTCGTTTTCCATCTCCTCGGCGGCAACCTTTTTTCCGTTTTTCATGACAATCAGATTTTTCTTTCGCCCGATAATATGCAGATGGCCTTTTTTATCCAAATAGCCCAGGTCACCCGTTTTAAACCATCCGTCCGCAAACGCCTCCTCGGTCAGCTCGGGCGCCTTATAATAGCCGTTCATCAGAGAGTAGCCCTTGACCAAAATCTCATCATCCTCGATTTTGACCTGATTTCCGGGCAAAACAATTCCCACCGAGTCAAGGCTGAAATCCTCATTACGGTTGCAGGTAATGCTGGGCGCGCATTCGGTCACGCCGTACCCCTGCAAAACCACAACGCCCAGATGGAGCAGGCTTTCCGCCACCGCATGGTCGAGATAGGCACCGCCGGACAGGATGACATCCAATTTTTCCAAGCAGCTGTCCTTGATTGCCTCCTTTACCGAAGCGGCAACCAGGGCGCTCGGCTTACGCAGCACCGATTCAAGCTTAATCTGCTTTTGTACCCTGCCCTTGGCATCGGCCTTTTCCAGTAAGGACCAAAACAGCTTATACACCACCTCGATAATCAGCGGCACCGCAACCAGCAAATTCGGCTTAAAGAGGGTCATCTCCTGCATCATTCGTTTCAGATCACAGCTGATGCAAATATTGATTCCGCGAATCAAGCCGCAAAGGATACCGCAGGTAAAGCCGTAGGTATGATACAACGGCAAGGAATTAAATATCCGCTCTCGGGAATCCAAAATTGTCAGCGAATCCGCCGCATTATACAGCAGCGCACGGTGAGACAGCATGACCGGCTTTGCCGTGCTGGTGGTTCCCGATGTATAGACAATACAGGCGGTTTGATTCGAACTCGGCACGTAGGCATTCAGCTTTTCCTCCGCATCCGATTGCTTTGCACCTTCGACAAACTCCGCAAAGCCGAGTTGCTCCTCTGCGTCAGGACGAATCACAATCATCTCACGCAGCTGCTCATGGCTTTCCCGAATCCGCTTACACAGTGGAAACAGGCTTGCCGAGCAAACCATTGCCTCGGCATCCGCCCGCGTAATCATCTGTTCAACGGTATCGTCATATTGCTCCACATCAATGCAAACCGCAACGCCGCCGCTAATCACAATACCGAAATAAGCAACCAGCCACTCGTAACAGCTTTCGCTGACAAGCGCAATATGCTTTCCGTTGAGCCCGTTTGCCAACAATGCTTTGGCAAAGGCGAAGCAATCGTCCCTCAGCTCGGTAAAGCTTTTATCCTGCCGCTGAGTTCCTTTATAATAAGTGGTAATCGCGGTTTTATCCGAATAGCGCCGCGCAATATCATCCAAAAACTCCTTAAAATCATGGTAATAATGGGTTTCCTTACTGCGATACTGTTTCATGGCGGCCTCCCTGCTTTTGTTCAAATAGTACAGCCTCGGAAAATGTCCAGGAAAGCTGTCTTTGAAAATCATCAAACTGCTCGAGCAGCTTCAAAAACACCTCCACGATTTCTCCGTCAAATTGGGTATCTTTCCCTACTCTGAGTTCTTCCATCGCTTCGGACAAGGACAAATTATTACGATAGGTTCGTTTTGAGGTCATGGCATCAAAGGCATCCGCCACACTGATAATACGTGATTCCTCCGGGATATCCCGCCCGTTGATGCCGTAGGGATATCCATAGCCGTCAAAGCGTTCGTGATGTGCCTCGATAATCGGCAAAATATTATGAAAAGAGGAAATAGAGCTTAATATTTTCCCGCCTAAAATCGTGTGTTGCTTGATTTGCGCATATTCTTCTTCGGTCAGCTCCCCCGGATTTTGCAAAATATCATCCGGTATTCCGATTTTTCCGATATCGTGGAACAAGCCGGCAATACGAAGCCGTTCGATATAAGACTCACTTTTTCCCATTGCCTGCGCAATCTTGACCGCATAAAACGATACCCTGTCGGAATGTCCGCGTGTATAAAAGTCCTTGGCATCAACCATTCGTCTGACTACGTTAATCGTCTCCAGGTGATTTTGGCGCAGGGTAGCATAGGCATCGACCAGCTTTTTGTTTTGCTCCTCCAGCAAATAATGCAAAAGCTGATTGCTGATAATCGCGCCTGCCTGCTTGGAATAGACCTCAAACAGCTGTAAAGCTTCCTTTGTCACATCCTCCGAGAGCTGTGCCGCAAGGCAGCCGAACAAGCAATGCTCCTCGGAGAATAACGGCGCCAGCAGCCGCTTGCTTTCCCAATCCACCGCTATCCGCAAGTCGTCCGGCAGCTGCCGATAAAGCGCCGCTCCCAAGTCACTTCGGCTTTCATAGCTGCCCATTCCCTTAAACACCGTCGGGTCACTTTCAAAGGTATATCTTTGCTTCAGCGCTTCCACGTCCAGATAGACACAGGTGTCCTTACAGGAAAACAGCTCCGACAGTTGCTCTAATATTTCAGCCAGCATCTCATCAACGCTCTGCCAATCGTTTAAGTCGGAGCTTAACTCCACGATTTTCTGCAAGCCGTCCCGATAGCTTTTAATGGTACGCAGCTGCCGTATTGACTTGACGCAGGACTCAATCAGCAGCTCCAGCTGGTCAAACCGCTCACTCTTTTCAAAGTACCCCTGAATGTCCAGCTCTCGAATGGTACGAATCGGCGGAGCCATGCTTTTATGCCCGGTCAGCAAAATAATGTACAAATCCCGATCAAACTCTCTGATCTGACGAACAACCTCATCTCCGCAAATCGGACGCATTAAAAAGTCCAACAGCAGAATATCATACTTCTGCGAACGAACTCGCTCTGCCGCCTTGGTCGGATCGTTCTCGGTATCTACCCGATAGCCCGCGGATTGAAAGTAGGATTTTATGGTTTCGGTCATCAGCTCATCATCATCTAAAGCAAGAATTGAAAACTCTTTTTGTTGATCGACTATTCTGTTTTTTCTCATTTGTTATCAACTCTCTTTCTCCGCAACAAAAGTAACATTCTCGAGCGGAATGGAAATTTCCCAGATAGTTCCGCCCTCCGGATTATCCTCGAACCGGATACTTCCGTCAAATTTTGCACGAATCACCGTGTTGGAGATAAATACGCCCAAGCCCGTTCCCAGCGTTCCCTTGCTGGTAACCATCTCCTGCAACAGCTTCTGCCGAACCGATTCGGGAATCCCCGAGCCGAAATCGGTAATGGTAATCTTTAAGAAACGTTCATCCTTATCCAACCGCACAATAATGTCATGTCTGCCGTCGGGCAGCTGTGCGTCGATGGCATTGGAAACCAAATTGTTGATTACCTGAACCAGGTTGTTAATGTCGCCGTGAATCAGCACATTCTCGCCTTGAAGTGCTCCCTCCGTTTTCAGGGTACAACGATTATTTAACAGCTCATGCCGCAAAAGCAGAGAAACCCGCTTGAGCGCCTCCGCTAAGGAAAAATCCTCCTTGGTTGAAACATTCATGTTTCCCGCCTGTCCTTTTACCGCATTGATGATATCCGACATATAGGAGCAAGCCTCTCGCACTCGCAACAGCCAGCCGTCCATTTCTCGGTAGATTTCGCAATAATCCTCCGACGTGACCTCCGGGTCGCCGATACTCGCCGTGCATTCCCGCACCAGGTTTTCCACCGCGGAAACACTGCCGGAGATGCTCATAATCGGCGTTTTCAGGTTGTGCGCCAAGCCGCCCACCATCTGTCCCAGAAAAGCCAAGCGCTCCTGCTCCATCATCTTCACTTGATTATCCTGCAAGCGCTGCATATTCTTTTTCACCTGGGTAATATCCCGCAAAATGGTCAAAAAGCCGCAAATCTCGCTCTTCATAATCAGCGGAGTGACCTCCACCATATAAAAGCATTTTGTATAGCCCTGCTCGCTCGGCATCATCATCGCCTGCTCATAGGTCACCTTGGTTTGTGATTCCCGACAGGAGCGAATCGCCGTCAAAAGATTATAAAAAGCCGTTTTATTCTCGGCATCATCCTCCCGAACGCATTCTTGCAGGTGAATATTTTCTCGGATGCGATACCGCTCTCCGAACACCTCGGAGAAAGCATGATTGTAGCTGACAATCAGTTCGGATTGATTGATGACAAGATAGCCGTCTCCGATCCAATTGATCAACTGCTGCATTGCAATCGGCTTGATATCGAAAAAGTGCAAGCCGTAAATGATAATGCCGTGAAAAAACAGAGTGACCGAGAAGCTGATCGGGGTCAACGCAATGGTCGATTGAATCACATTGGTGACCACCAAAAGATTTACCAAGCTCGGAAACATACTGCCGACAGTAAAAAGTGCCGCCTGCAAAAGGTGCAAGCGCACCTTTGTTTTCAGGGCAAACCGAATGATAATAAAAACAGAGCAGATCACGCAAAAATAGGTGTATGCCGAATGCAGGAAAAAATAGGGTCCGAATCGCACCTCGGTGCTGGACAGCGAAAACACCTTATAATAGAGATGATGATAGTTGTTGGTAAAAATCATCAGCATAGTTAAGGTAGGTACCGCCAGCAACCAGTAGTACCGCTTCGGCAAGTGGGTATCGTATTCTTTTGTATAGCAAATCGCAAAAAGCAGGGAAAACGGCGGGATAAAGGCACCGCCCAGCGTTGTAACGGCATCTAAAAGCATCAACATATCAACCTGCGCGGGATCGGTATATCGAAGTCCGATCATGGCAATCAGCCACACTACCAGGGTGGCTGCCGCCGCAAAATAAATCTTATGTATGAGCGCAAGCTGCCGTGTTCGAAGCATGGTGATAAAAAACACCGCAACAAGCAATATGATGCCGATATAAACGGTCATATAAAGATTGGAAATGTACAAAGAAGCACCTCTTTTGATACGCTTGACATCAAATCAACCGCATACGTTATCATTCGGGTATCATCAAATATCCCGTAAAAAATCATGAAGCAAAACCGTGGGGTCGGTCGATTGCCATACAAAGTCATATTTTTTCAGCTCTCGCTCGGTAACATCACAAGTCGGTGTAATCCGAATCGGAATCTGCATCAGCCGCTGATATTGGGAAAGCAACGGTGCCAGCTTCACACCGAAGCCCGCCCTGCACTTTTCCTTTAAATGCTGTTCGAAGATTGTTTCATCGGTAACCGGCAAGGGTCTCCCGATCGCTTTTAAAATATCCTGCACCGTCAAGGTGTTCGGATTAAACAGATGGTACACCGTTTTTTCGGATTGCATCAGCAGAACCGCCGCTCTTGCACAATCGTCAACCGCCGTCATCTCCAACGGCAGCGTTGCCAAGGCAGTCGATACCTTGTCCAGGCAGAGCATTCCGCGAACCATCCCGAAAAAGGCGTTGGACTCCGCATTTCTTTGAAATACGCCGTCGCTGCTTCGTCCGACCAGCCTGCCTACCCGCAAAATCAGGGTATTCATTCCTTTTTCCGCCGCTTGGCGCACCAGCTTTTCGGCGCCGTATTTTCCCCGCAAATAAACGCTTTCTCTCCAGTTTTGTCCGATTTCAAAATCAAGCTCGGAAAAATGACGTACCGTCGCAGGCTCCTGCGGCAGATACTCTCCGCAAAGGCTCACCGTGGAAATATGCACAAATTTTGCTTGCGCTTTTTCCGCAACGACAAGCGCCTGCGCCGTTCCCGCACAATTGGTCTTTTCCGGCGTGTCATCGCAGGCGTAATGCCGCACATCGGCAGCAGCGTGTACCACATATGCCACGCTTCGACACACCTCTGCCAGCGCCGCATCGGACAAGCCGCATTGCTCCTGTGTCATATCGCCCTGCACTGCCTCGATTCTACCGGCAACCGAATGAAGCCACTGCTTGCCGAAATACCATTCCAGGGTGCGTTCCAAGCGGTCACGCTCCCCTCGAAGCAGGCAAAACACCTTGGAATAGCCTGCTTCCAAAAGTGCTTTCAACAAATGTGCGCCCAAAAACCCGGTGGCACCGGTCAAAAACACGGCGCTTTTATCCTCTTTCGATATCTGCTCTGTCGGTGTCGGGCACTCGTCCTGTAGCAGCGTCACCTGCTTCGGCGGCTGATTTTCCCGCTCGGTCAGCCGAAAAAAATCCAGCTGTTCCTTTAGGGTAGGATGTTCGTAAAAATCCGCCAGTGTCATATTCAATCCGAGATTGTAATAGCTGCTGAGGAGGCTGAGCGCGGACAGTGAAGTGCCGCCCTGCTCAAAAAAGGAAACCTCCGATGCAACCGCACCGGCAGACAGTGCTTCCCTCCACAGCTTCGGCAGCTGCTCCACGACGTTTTCCGTCGCGGGACAATCGGTGTCCCGGACAGCCGCTTCTGTCGGTACCGCCGCAGAATGCTTCTTCAATGAGGAAGAGGCGTAGCTCTGCAGGGCCGCAAAATCCACCTTGCCCGAAGCGGTGCAGGGCATGGTTTCTATCTCATGAAGCTCCGACGGAATCATATAATTCGGAAGCTCCTTTTTCAAATATCCTCTCAACGCAGTCAAATCCAAGGCAGTGCCCCTCGGCGGCTCCGCAAAGGCGCACAGCTGCATAAACTGTCCCTCTTTTTTGACAATGGTTGCCGCTTGCACCGCATATCCCGAATCCAGTATCTTTTGCGTGATTTCCCCCAGCTCAATTCGTTGTCCGTTAAGCTTAACCTGATGGTCGCGGCGTCCGATAAAATCAAGCCTGCCATCCGGAAGCTGTCGCACCATATCCCCGCTTCGATACATTTTTTCTCCCGGGTAAAAGGGGTCGGGCAAAAACGCCGCTTCGGTCAGCTCCTTTTGTCCGATATATCCCGCCGCCAGGCATTCTCCCGCAAAATACAGCTCGCCCACTGCTGTCGGCATCACCGGGCGCAGGTCATCATCCAAAACATATCCTCTGCAATTCGGATACATTTTTCCCACCGTAATGCGGTCGGCATTGGTTACATCGTCCATCGTCGAATATACCGTCGTTTCGGTCGGTCCGTACAGATTGAATATTCTGCGACAGCCGACCTCCCGCAGCTTTTGCAACAACTGCGGCGGAAGCACCTCCCCGCACATCATCGCCACCGGGATATCGGATATCGCCTCGCAAAATGACCGATTCTCCAGGAAAAGCTGTGCACGGGACGGTGTAAATTCAATCAATCGCACGTGATGCTTCCGTATCAGCTCTGCCGCTTTCCAGGGAAGCACTGTCTCCTCCTCATCCGCCAGGACGGAATATCTTCCGAACGCCATGGCAATCAGGGTCTCGGTGGTAAAAATATCAAAAACGGAATTTGCCGTGCACAGATATCCTCCGTCCGCCTCGGACAGCATAGGATAGAGCACCGCCATCAGGTTACAGACGGAACGATGCCGCAGCATGACACCCTTGGGATTTCCGGTTGAACCGGAGGTGAAAAGAACACAGCAAATGTCATCGCTTGTTCGGTCGGTCGGCGGCGTAAAAGCGGCTTTTTCCTCAGCCGCACTGCCGATATCCATCCACCGACAGGACAAGCCCTCGGGCAGTGCCTGCATTGTTTCGGAAGCGCAGAGTGTTAATGCAGTTGCACTGACCTCAAGCATATATTTCAATCTGCTTGTCGGGTATTTCGGCAGCATCGGAAGATATGCCGCGCCCGTCTTTAATACGCCGAGCATTCCGATAAGCAGCTGCGGTGACCTGTGGCAGAGCAAGCCGACGGTATCTCCCTTTTTGATTCCGCTTTTCATTAAAGCGGCGGCAACGGCATCCGAACGGGTCTTTATCTCCCCGAACGTCCATTTTCGGTCGTGGAAAATCAATGCGGTCTGCTCCGAATGGATTTTTGCCATAGCATCGATCCGTCCGTCAATCGGAAGATGAGAAAACGGAACACGCATAGTATGCGGCAGCTCCACCAGATAATAGCGATCATAATCCGATATCGCATCGCATTCTTCAAGCAAGGCGTTCTCCTCGCGCAGCATATTTTTCACAATCGTGAGGAAGCTTCTGCCGTATAATGCTACTGTTTTCGCATCAAACAAGCTGCTTGCATATTCAATGCGAAAACGATAGCAGCCCTGTGATTTGTAAATTTCCAAATTCAAATCCGTTTTGGCGGTTTTTGCGGGCACCGCAAAGGACAACTGATCAATATCAACAGGACGTACAGAAATAATAGTATTATACAATGCGTTTTGACCCGAAAGAGAAACCAAATGCTCCAAGGGGGTATAGGGATGATCCAACAGCTCAATTGTGCTCTTTTTTACCTGCTCCAGGTATGCCGAAACGGACATTTTATTCTGCAGAATCAGCCGCAACGGCAGCGTATTCACAAACAACCCCGCCGTCTCCGAAACCGAAGCACTTCTTCGGCTCGAAATCGGCGTGCCGACCATCATATCCTTACTTCCCGATAATTTGGAAAGAAAAATACCGAACGCACCGACAAAAAACATATACGGTGTAAGCTTTTTCCGCTCACAATAGGTATCACAAAGCAACGATTCTCGAGCGGTCAGGGCAACCTCCAGGTCGGCTCCGACATAATCGAATTGCTTTTTTCGCGGAAAATCGACAGGAAGCTCCGGAAGCTTCGGTGCATTTTCAAGCTGCCCTTTCCAATACTCCTCCTCCGCCCGAATCCACTCGTTTTGATGTCGGTTCAGCCAATATGCATAATCCGCAAAGGTAACGGCAGGATACACTGCCTCCCGTCCCTCATAAAACGCACTCAAGCGATTCAGCATGACAAAAGCCGTGACCGCATCCCCAACAATATGATGCATATCCAGCATAACGACCGAATCGCCTTCCTCCGCTTTCCACAGAGCAACCCGCAGCAAAGGAGGACGTGACAAGTCAAACGGCTTTACAAACAGCTCCTTGGCTTTTTCGAGCGAAATCCCCTCGAACACTTCAAAATCCGCCGTGACAGCTGCCGATATTTGCTGACATATTCCGTTTTGCCGCATCACAAAGGCAGTGCGAAGCACCGACTCGGTATCAATCAAATTCTGTACGGCATTTCGCAGCCGATTTTCCTCCACCACCCCGCCGACAGCAAAGCCGCAGGGCATATTATAGGTCGTTTGACGCGGTGCCTTTTGTGTTTCCAGGTAGATTCCGCGCTGTGCGGGTGTTAACGGATAATATTCCGATATCGGCGCTTTCCGTATTTCTTCGGGCGGCGTATCGGAGGCGATATGCTCTTTTGAAAGACGTGTTTCCAGCCGAATTGCGGTACGACAGGCATACAAATCCGCCACCCGCAATCTGATTCCGAAAGCGGTCTCCAATTCGGACAGGGTCTCCATTGCGTTTAAGGAGTCTCCGCCAAACAGAAAATAATCATCGGAGGCGGTCATATCGGGACGATTCAATACCCGACGGAAAACAGAAAGAATCCGCTCTCCCTTTTGGCTCAGTGCGCCGTCCAAGGCTTCGGTATGCTTCAGCGCGGGAATCGGCAGCAAGGAAGCGTCGACCTTTCCGTTCGATGTAAGCGGTATTTCCTCCACCTGCTGAAAGATCGACGGAATCATATATCCCGGCAGATAGGTAGCGGCAAATTCCAACAGCTCGGCATCGGACAGCGGTTGCTCCGCGGTATAATACGCCACCAGTAAGGGCTGCTCCTCTATCTCCGACAGCCGAACCACCGCTTGTCGCACCGACGGATGCCGCATCAGGCAGGAGGATATTTCCTCCGGCTCGATTCGCTGTCCTCTCAGCTTGATTTGCCCATCCTCTCTGCCCTTGAGCATGATTTTTCCGTTGTCGGTCCAGGCGGCAATATCACCGGTTCGATAGAGCCGCTCGCCCGCCTCATAGGGATTGGCGATAAATGCTTTTTCGGTTAATTCCGAAGCGTGATGATAACCTCTGCCGACACAGGCGCCGCCGATGTACAAATCGCCGTAAACGCCGATCGGAAGAGGACGAAGTGAGCGATCCAAAACATAGAATCGACAATTTTGCATCGGCGCACCGACGCAGATAAAGGGCGCACCGTTTAACAAATCGGTGCTAACCCCAATCGTCGTCTCGGAAGGACCGTATTGATTATATATCCGTGCACCGGTGCATCGAGAAAGGGTCTTTAACAGCTCGGGAGGAAAAGCTTCTCCCCCGCAAACAATCGTCTCCAAGCCGACTGTCGCCGCCGAAAAAGCGGTATTTTTCAGATACGCAATCAGCCGCGACGGCGTCATTGTCACAAAGCCGACGGCATAAGAGCGAATCAGCTCTGCAAGCCTTGAGGGATTTTCCTGCTCCTGCTCGGTCGGCAACACGATGGTTCGCCCATTCAGCAGGGAGACTGCGCTTTCTAAAATAAACGCATCAAAACTGATATTACACAACGACAAAACGGCACCTTTTCCGTAGAGCGGTGCCATGGCTTCCGCAAAATTAAGCAAGGAATGCTGTTCGATTTCCACGCCCTTCGGCGTTCCCGTACTGCCCGAGGTGTAAACCAGATAGGCAAGCTCCTCTGTCGTTACGGGGCAAGGAGAAAAGGGGACTTCGGTCGCCGATACCTCTTCGATATTGATAATCGGCAGGAGCAGCTCCTCTCCGAAAAAACGCTCCGTCAGTTCTTTTGTCGATATCATTGCCGCGGCATCGCTGTCGGAAAGCAACTCGAGAAAGCGATTTTTCGGCAATTGCGGCGACAAAATCACCCATGCACAGCCGGCATAGATAATTCCTGCCATCGCACAAAGCAAATCATAGGACTTCGGCAGAAAAATCGCAACAATCTTCTTTCCGCTTGGGAAGGAGCGAAGCAGCTCGGCAGCTATAGCAGCCGCACGCTTATGTAAACCCCGATAGGTATGGCGTTGCCCCGAGTCGATAACCGCAACCCGCTTCGGATATTGCAGGCAAATTTCCTCCAGCTTCTGTCCCAAGCTTCCCTCATAGTAAAAAGCATCGGTGCGATTAAAGGAGTAGAGAACCTTTTCTTCCTCCTCCTCACTCAAAACAGAAAGCTCTCCGATAGGTCGCTTGGGTGCAGCCAAAACCTGCGTCAGTATATGAAGAATATAATAATGAAAATCCTCTATCTCATGCTTGGAGTAAAGCTGTGAAAGATAATCGTAATTGACGGAATAGCGCCGCTCATCCTCTATATTGTTCAGATGAATACAGATATGCTCGGCTTGATAACCCGCATAATGCCATTGTCCCGAAAAGGTGACCGAAGTATCCCTGTTGCGATAAGCCTTGCTGTTATGAAAGGACAGCACCAGCCGGAACGGCTTTTCGAAATCGACCTGTGCCTGCTTGGCAACCGAAGCAATCTCGGAAAACGGCAATCGCTGATGGCGCAATAAATCAAGCCAATCCTCCGCCAAATGCCGATTAAATTCCTCAAAGCTCCAATTTTCATCCAATTGTGTAAAAAAGGGCAAGGTGCTGACAAACATACCGGTCATTTGCCGCTCAACAACATCCATCCGATTGTGTATCGGTGCACCGATACACAGCCTATCCACCCCGCGAATACGCTTTAAATAAATCGCCATCGCCATATAAAACACCGCAAACGGCGCAACCCGATGCTTGGTACAAAAGGCGTTCAACGCATGATTTAATTTTTCGGACAGATAAAAGGTCTTTCGCTGACCGACCGGGCTAAGCTCCGCATTCAGATGCTCCTTTAAGGAAACGGCTTGCCCCGAATTGTGCAAAAGCTCCTGCCAAAATTTTCGGTCCCGCTCCGCCGCAGCAGAGGATAAATACTGTTGCTCCTTTTCAACATGAAGCCGATAATCTGGCATCGACGGCAGCACAGGCTCCTCCCGATTCAGCAAAGCAAGATAGGTCTGCGCAATCCGATTGATAAGCGATACCTGAGACCATCCGTCCGAAATGATATGATGTGTTTTTACAAAAACGCCGCCCTCATGCTCGCTCAGCTTCACAATGGCAAAATAATAAAGCGGTGCCTCCAAAATCGGCATAACCTGGCGGGTGACACTGTTCTCCCAATGCGTAAAGCCGTTCAGATTTGTCGCGGAAAAATCAAAAACAGGAAATAAGCTTTCCTCATACTCTTTCTCATATTGTACCGGTTGCCGATTTTCATCCAAGGTAATCTGTATCCGAAGTGAG
>CAZFQM010000010.1:0-1865 GCA_964520995.1 uncultured Oscillospiraceae bacterium | reverse complement strand
TTTTTAATATCCGATTCAAGCAATCTTGCAGCAATACAACGTCCAAAACGCCCTTAATCCGTATGGTTTCGCAAATATTGTTAATAGAGGTTCCGCAAAACGATTGCTCCAGATTCCAAATATTCCATTGGCTATGGGACAATGGAAAGCAATCCGACATACCGATAGCATCATTCATCTAAGGGGTCTCCTTAAAATATAGTAGGTATCAAATATTATTATATTCCTTTTATTTTCAGAATGCAACATTTTTCGACTTTTTCCTCGGAATATTACTATATAAAACAGATATAAAATTCAAAAAACGCCGATACGGAAAAACGACGTTTCTGTTTTTGGCTAATGTGCCGAATATTTTCTTTTCGTGTGATAACAGCATTATGACTTCTCAGATGAAAAAGCATTCAAAAAAAGCCTATGACACAGTGAACTGCAGCATTTTATGCAAACAGCACAGGTCATAGACTTTTTTTCAATTCAACTGTTTATCCGGCTTTTTTTATTTTTGAGACCATGACGGTAATATCATCACTGTGTCCGTCCATTCTTCTCCTCTGTGCTTCACGGCAAAGATACGTCGCCAGCTCTGCGGCGTTTTTGTCACAATACAGTTCTATTTCCGCCGCTAACCATTCCTCTCCCGTTTCCAAAGCACCGTCCGAAACCATCACCAAAATATCTCCGTCCGCCAAGGCAACCTCGGCACGTGCAAAGTGAACGCCCTGCAATATTCCCACCGGCAAGGAACAACAATCCACCTTTTGCACCAAGCCCTTATGATAAACAAAGGATGCCGCCGCTCCCGCTTTCATCATTTCCAGCTTTCCGGTATACAAATCAATACGTCCGACATCCAAGGTTGCCAGCGATTCCTCAACGGATTTGATGAAAAGGGAGGAATTTAACAGCTTCAATGCAGCTTCAAAGCCAAAGCCCGCCTTCACCAGCTTCAAAAACAGATTGCAGGTCATAACGCTGTCCACCGCCGCACGCGTCCCGCTTCCCATGCCGTCGCTTAAAATCATATGGGCAAAGCCTTTTCCGTCCGAAAAATATTCATAGCAATCGCCGCAAGCCTGACCGCCGATTGCATTTTGCTGCACCGCATAAAACTCCAGGCGATAATCGGCTTTTTCAAAAAAGGAAAGCTTTTCCTCCCCGTTTACCGACGCCCTGCTCGGAAGTGCAAAATCCCTCTTCAATGCTTCGGACAACGCTTCGGTTATCACCGTCAGATTGGTATGGAACAGTGTATCGAAATACACCTCCACCGACATCCGTCCGTATCGGTCCAGCATACATCCTACCTCTGTCGGCTGCTCGGAAAAGGATTCCAATATCTCCTTGACCTTTTGCTGTGCATCACAATCGAACTGTTGTATTTCCGCCAGCTCCTTGCTGACCTCACAGAGCATATCGGCAATCCCGTTAAACTGCTCAATCGCCACGCTTCGCACCTCGGAAACTCGGCGATTGGCATTCTCTCTTGCCAAAAAATCCCGATAATTATGATTCAGTGCAACAGCCAGCTCTTCTGCCTTACAGCACTTTTGCCGAAAGTAAATCGGCAAGCTCTCCTTGGTCACCCTGCCATCCTGTCGCAACGCTTGTCCGACATGGTTAAAGGCATCCATTGCCTCATTATAGGAGGTCTCCCAGCAAAACAGCTTCAAGCCGCATCGCTTACATAGCTGTTCCGCCGTTTTATCGTATACCGTCGCAATATCATGCGCCGAGATATCGTTCATTTTTTGCGATACATTTTCAATAGATTCCTGCAGATCCAGCAAGGTTTTTGAGGCAAAGCCCAGCTTGGCGGCGATTCCGCTCTGACCCGCACGGATATCAAGCGGTTGCGACTCTTT
>CAZFQM010000009.1:12644-15676 GCA_964520995.1 uncultured Oscillospiraceae bacterium | reverse complement strand
AATAAAAAATAAAGAAATAAAGCGAATTTTAAAGCATTTAAAAGGATAAAAGAGGTATTTTCGGCTTTAAACGAAATTAAAGTCGATAATTACGTAAAAATTCGGGAAAATTCGGGTTGTTTTTGCAAAAAGCTATTGACAATACAGAGAGAAAGACTTATATTATATTATGCTTGTATCACAAGTACCACATAGTGTCTTTGCGTTTATCGTCGGGTCACCGATAAAGCAAGGATAACGATGGTTATTGTATTTGTAGGGCGAAAACTCATCCTTTTCGTCTGACCAGCACAGCGTCGTATGCGCCACTGAACCTGCGGTTTGTCCGTAGCTAAAAAAGCCTTTTGCGGGCGGTGGTGTCAAAGGGCTGTGGGCAGTGTCGGTGCAAAGCCGCACTACTAAATCCGCAAAGGGGGATGCAATAATGAGCGATAAAACGATCATTAAATTAGAAAATCTGGTATTTAACTACGATGGAGAGCCGGTATTGGACGGCATCAATCTTTCCATCCATGATAAGGAATTTGTGACCTTTTTGGGACCGTCCGGTTGCGGGAAAACGACAACGCTTCGCATCATCGGCGGTTTTATCTATCCGCACAGCGGAAATGTTTATTTCGAAGGCAAGCTGATCAATGACCTGCCGCCCCACAAGCGCGAGGTGAACACGGTATTTCAGCGATATGCGCTCTTTCCGCATTTGAACGTGTTTGATAATGTTGCGTTTGGGTTGAAGCTGAAAAAGCTGGACAAGCGGGAAATCAACAAGCGAGTCAAGGAAATGTTGGAAATTGTCAACCTGAAAGGCTTCGATAAGCGTAAGGTGAATCAACTCTCGGGCGGACAGCAACAGCGGGTTGCCATTGCACGAGCGCTTGTCAATCATCCGAAGGTACTGCTGTTGGACGAGCCCTTGGGTGCCTTGGATTTAAAGCTGAGAAAAGAAATGCAGCTGGAGCTGAAGAAAATACAGCAACGGTTGGAAATTACCTTTATATATGTTACGCATGACCAGGAAGAGGCATTGACCATGTCGGATACGGTCGTGGTCATGAAAGACGGAGAAATTCAGCAAATCGGAACACCGCAGGATATTTATAATGAGCCTACCAATGCTTTCGTTGCGGATTTCATCGGGGAGAGCAACATCATTGACGGTGTGATGATAAGGGATTGTCTTGTTTCCTTTAACGGGCATGAATTTGAGTGTGTGGACACCGGCTTCGGAGAGAATCAGCCGGTGGACGTTGTGGTGCGTCCGGAGGATATCGAAATTGTCGATTATGAGGATTCCAAGCTTCACGGCGAGGTCGAATCGGTAGTCTTTAAAGGCGTTCACTACGAAATGACGATTGATTGCGAGGGCTTGAAGTGGATGGTGCAATCTACCGACAGCGCACAGGTCGGCAGCAAGGTCGGATTAAAATTCGACCCGTTTGATATCCATATTATGAAAAAGCTCTTCCCATACGCTTCGAACTATCTGAAAGGCGTTGTCGTGGATGAGGATACGATTGAGTTTTTGGGAATTCGTTTCGAACGGGAAAATCTCGGTCTGCCGATTGATACCGAGGTCAATCTGACCATCAGCCCGAAGGATATCGAGGTGGTTTCGGAGGATCACAGCGATAAGCTCGTATATTTGGAGTCCATGATTTATAAAGGCGCTTATAATGAATTTATCGTTTATACCGAGGGAGAGCAGCTACTGTTTCATTCGCAAAACGATGAGCAGGTTGCGACCGATATCGGTATTAAATTTAACTTTGACCATATTGCGATTTCCTTAAAGGAACCGGAAAGGGAGGAATAGCAATGAAATCAAAGCTGTCCGCTTTGCCGTATATTATTTGGATGGCGGCATTTACCGTAATTCCCCTGGCGCTGATTGTTTTCTTTGCCTTTACCACCTCAGACGGTGCCTTTACGCTTGACAATATGGTGGAAATCGGCAAGCATATGCACGTCTTCTTGCTTTCCTTTCGGCTTGCTATCATTGCAACGGTTGTCTGCTTTTTGATCGGATATCCGCTTGCCTACATTCTTTCACGTGCCAATCCGGTATCGCAGCGTACCATGGTTATGCTGTTGATGCTGCCAATGTGGATGAACTTCTTGATTCGAACCTATGCCTGGATGACGATTTTGGAGAATAACGGCTTGTTAAACCGCTTGCTCGGGTTGGTGGGACTCGGTCCTCTGAAAATGATCAATACCGAGGGTGCGGTTGTGCTGGGCATGGTTTATAATTTCCTGCCGTTTATGGTGTTACCACTGTATACCATCATGATGAAAATCGACACCTCTGTCATTGAGGCGGCACAGGACCTGGGCGCCAATTCGTTTCATGTTTTTATGCGAATTATTTTTCCGCTGAGTGTGCCCGGAATCATTTCGGGAATCACCATTGTTTTTGTTCCGTCGGTCAGCACCTTTATCATTTCGAAAATGCTGGGTGGCGGTGCCAATATGCTAATCGGCGATTTGATTCAGGAGCAGTTTATCGGCGGAAGCTATAATCCGCAGCTGGGCTCGGCGATGTCCCTGATTCTGATGATAGTGATTTTGCTGGTGATGAGTGTCATCAACAGGATGGATGATGAGGATAAGGAGGGGATGCTGATATGAAAAAGGCGGTATCTCGTCTTTATTTGGGATTGGTGTTCCTTTTCCTTTATGCACCGATTTTTGTTTTGATTGCGTATTCCTTTAATGAGTCAAAGAGCCGTGCACATTGGACCGGTTTTTCACTGAAATGGTATGAACGGCTGTTTCAGGATGATGACATTATCAAAGCGTTGCTGGCGTCCCTGTTGGTAGCGGTGATTTCCTCTGTTTGTGCGACCTTGCTCGGCACTGCGGCGGCGGTTGGTATGTCGAATATGAAAAAGTGGTCACGTTCGTTGCTGAATAATGTGACCTATTTGCCGGTAATCAATCCGGATATTGTTATGGGCGTTTCGCTGATGCTGTTGTTTTTGTTTTTTGAAAATACTTTCGGCTTGAAGCGCGGAATGCTGACGGTGCTGATT
>CAZFQM010000009.1:0-12634 GCA_964520995.1 uncultured Oscillospiraceae bacterium | reverse complement strand
ATGACTCTGTTTAATGATTGTGTAAATATCTATAATGCTGACGGTGCTGATTGCGCATATTACCTTCGGCTTGCCTTATGTTGTGCTTAATGTGATGCCGAAGCTCAGACAGATGGATAAAAATCTTTTCGAAGCAGCGCAGGATTTGGGTTGTACCCCGATGCAGGCGTTTCGCAAGGTAGTTATTCCCGAAATTCTGCCGGGCATTTTTTCCGGCTTCTTAATGGCGTTTACCTTTTCCTTGGATGATTTTATCGTTACATTGTTTGTCAGCGGTCCGAAATTTACTACCTTGCCGCTTGCAATCTATTCGATGACAAGAAGAAAGGTAAGTCCCAGCATCAATGCACTGTCAACGATAATCTTTGTTGTTGTTTTGGCGGTTTTGCTTATCTATAATCTGGTAGACGCCAAGCAGCAGAAAAAGAATGAAAGGAAGGTCGGAATATGAAAAGAATCCTGTCAATGAGCTTGGTTGTGACGATGCTGCTTGCGTTGTCTTTTTCCTTTACAAGCTGTAAAAAATATGACGGAGAAGTTAATGTATACAATTGGGGCGAATATATGCCGGATGGTGAGGACGGCTCCATGGATGTGCTGGCGGAGTTTGAAAAACGGTATAATATCAAGGTGAATTATAAAGAATTTGACAGCAATGAGACGCTTTATGCCGAGCTGAAGCCGGGAAATACCAGCTATGACGTTGTAATTCCCTCCGATTATATGATTTCCAGAATGATAGAGGAGAATATGCTCGAAAAGCTGAACTTCGAAAACATTCCGAATTACGATAAAATCATGGAGGATTATAAAAAATCGGAATATGATCCTACCGGTGAATATTCGGTACCCTATTCTTGGGGAACGGTTGGAATCATCTACAATAAAACCATGGTTCAGGAAACGGTTGACAGCTGGGATATTCTCTGGAACGAAAAGTATAAAGGAAATATTCTGATGTTTGATAACTCCCGCGATGCATTCGGTATTGCGCTGAAAAAGCTGGGATATTCTCAAAATACCACCGATGAAAAACAGCTGGATGAGGCTGCTGCGGCATTAAAGGAGCAGAAGCCGCTAATTCAGGCGTATGTAATGGATCAGATTTTCGATAAAATGGGGAATGGGGAAGCAGCTTTGGCACCCTACTATGCCGGAGATGCGATTACCATGATAGCGGAAAATCCGGATCTCGGCTATGCGGTACCGAAGGAGGGCACCAATCGCTTTGTCGATGCGATGGTCATTCCTAAAGGTGCGCCGAATAGGGAAAATGCCGAGAAATTCATCAACTTCATGTGTGAAACGGTGGTTGCAAACGAGATTGTAGAGTATATCGGTTATTCTACCCCCAATCAAGAGGCGTATGAGCAGCTGGATGATGAAATTAAAAACAATCCGATTGCCTATCCCTCGGCGGATGTTTTGAAAAACACCGAATTTTTTATCAATCTGCCCTCTGAGATCAATAAAAAGATGCAAGACCTGTGGGTTGAGATAAAAACCTCTAAATAACAAAAATCCCTTATTGCGTTAGCAATAAGGGATTTTCTATTGCTATTGCATTTTGTAACGAAAAGCGATATAATGTAACTGTAATCCGCTAAACGATGTGATTACAAAATATCATTTTTGAGGAGATTGCTGTTTGAAAAACAACACCTTGGAGATTGCGGCGTAACCGAGAGGTTATCAAAGCAATTGTAGGATAACCTCCCGGCATTGTGGTCAACAATCATCAGGAGGAAAAATAATGAGTAAAAATGACTATTTGATACGCTTGGAACGCTCTGCCGACCATGCAGAGGTAGAAAATTTGGTAAGAGAGGCTTTTTGGAATCTGTATCGCCCGGGCTGCTTGGAGCATTATCTGCTTCACTGCCTGCGTAATGACCCCGATTTTGTCTCCGAGCTTGATTTTGTGATGGAAAAGGATCATCAATTGGTCGGGCAGGTTGTATTTATGCGCGCCTGTATCGATGCCGATGATGGTAGAAAAATCCCGATCATGACCATGGGACCGATTTGCATTGCGCCGCATTTACAGCGAAAGGGGTACGGCAAGCTTTTATTGGATTATGCGATCGAAAAAGCAAAATCAATAGGGGCAGGTGCCCTCTGCTTTGAGGGGAATATTGATTTTTACGGGAAAAGCGGCTTTACCTATGCTTCCGATTACGGACTTCGCTATCATGGCTTGCCCGAGGGAACGGATGCTTCTTTCTTTTTGTGTAAGGAGCTGATATCTGGCTACTTAGATGGCGTGACAGGGGAATATGCACCACCGAGTGGGTATTTTACCGATGAAGCCGAGGCAGAACGCTTTGATGAGCGCTTTCCCTATAAGGAGAAGCGCAAGCTCCCGGGGCAATTGACCTGATATTTGCCCAAGCGTAAGGAATAAAGCAGGCAAGATATACAATTTGTATATCTTGCCTGCTTTTACATTATTTGTAAAACAGATATGGCGATGACTCCGGGAATACCGAGTACCGCCGATGTCCAGCAGGTGAATAGATTCAGTGGCAGTGCGGTTCCCAATGCGCCAAGTAAAAGTCTCGTGCCAATCAAGCTGCCGATACCGGAGATGCTTCCGAGCAGAACGCTTTTTATGGGGTGCTTCTGCTTGGAATAAAACAACAGCATGATTGCGGTGACACAACACAAGATAATAAGGATGGGCATTTGCTTCGATTGCATAAGGAATACCTCCCTTGGTATGATTATTGCGTTTTGTGCAAGGCTTCAAGGGGCAGATGATTGAAATGTTGATTTTTCGCTTTTTTTATCAAGTAACGATAGCGTGCTTCTAACGCTTCCATTTCATAAATGCAGGCTTCCGTCAGGTCGGAATCGGTATAGAGATCAAAGCGATTTTGCACGTTGCGGAGCTGTTCTTTTACGGTGTTGATTTCTTCGATTACATCCCGGTAAACGGGTGTGGGTTGGCTTTTTGCCTTAGTATTATAAATCGGCTTTAAAAAGACTTGCAAAATTCCCTCCAACGTTCAACACGCTCCTTTCGATAAAAACAGTATCACTGAGTATATGAATGAAAGCATCACATCAAAGTCCTCTTGCCGCGTTTGAACTGACACTCGGTCAAAAGGCTTCCTCCTATTCAAATTCTATGTAGTAAGGATTGGCAAATATACAATAATTATACAGGCAGCTGTAAATATTCCCACAGTGAACAGGATTTCATATAACAGAACAAGCTTATTATAGCTTAACATCGGCATTTTCAATGTCAAAATGCAGTAACTATATGACAATGCCTTTGTCGGCAAACAGGAAAGAATTCCATTAAAAACAAAACTGACATCACTTGAAAAGCGATGTCAGTATATTGCTTAAAATTTCATTTCTGATATCATAGCGTTTTTTATGCCGTCCGTACAATTTTGGACAATTGGGAAATTGTTTTCACGGAATTTTAGGAATTGCTATTTGGCAAGGATTCGGATATTGTTTTCATCCGCTGTAATGCCCAGCATGGTGATAGGAGAGTCATAATGGTCTACAATCATGTTGGCGATATGATCCTCCACTTCCTTGCGGATGACCTTGCGCAGCTCTCTTGCACCGAATTTGTCACCATTGGCGTGCTGTGCCAGATAAGCCAGCGCTTTCTCATCATAGCTCATTTCAATATTCTGTTCCCTTAACGGCTCTTTCATTTCGTCCAGCATCAAGCCCGCAATTTTTTTCATGCTCTCTTGATTTAAGGGAGAGAATACCACAATTTCATCAACACGTCCGAGTAACTCGGGACGCAGGATTTCCTGCAGGGCGCGCATTGCCTTTTCCTTTGCCATTTCTCCCGCTTGCTTGTTGAAGCCGACAATGTTGGATTTGTCGGAGGAGCCGGCGTTGGAGGTCATTACGATGACGGTGTTTTGGAAGCTTACCGTTCTGCCCTGCGCATCGGTCACCTTTCCCTCGTCCAATATTTGAAGCAGGATGTTCATCACGTCGGGATGTGCTTTTTCGATTTCGTCAAATAAAACCACCGAGTAGGGCTTCCGCCGAACGCGCTCGGTCAGTTGTCCCGCTTCTTCATAGCCGACATATCCGGGAGGTGCACCGACCAATCGGGAAACAGCGTGCTTTTCCATAAATTCGGACATATCAAATCGAATGAGTGGGTCGGTTGTATCGAAAAGCTCCTCTGCCAGGCATTTTACCAGCTCGGTTTTGCCGACACCGGTCGGTCCCACGAAAATGAAAGAGGCAGGCCTTTTGCGCTTATTAAGCTGCACACGGCTGCGCTTTACGGCGGCAACAACCAGTGAAACCGCTTCATCCTGACCGATTACCTTGGCTTTCAGGTGCGTTTCCAGCTCGCTGATTTTGCCGTATTCGGATTGCTCGATTTTGGCGGCGGGAATACCGGTCCACATTTCGATAACCTTAGCCAAATCCTCCTTGGTGAGCTGGATATCCGCAACAATCGGCTCCAGCTTTTTCAGTTCCTCTTTGGTTTGAATTAAAGAGGATTTGATTTCGGCAAGCTTTTCGTAATCAACATTTTCGGGATTGGCTTCCAGCTGCTCTTCGGCGGTCATCAATTCTTTCAGCTGCTTGTTCAGCTTTTCATAGGAAGCAAGCTCCTTGCTTCGTAAAGCCGCATGAGAACAGGCTTCATCCAGCAGGTCGATTGCCTTGTCCGGTAAAAAGCGATCGATAATATACCGCTCGGACAGCTTTACCGAAAGTCTGATAATGCTGTCGGAAATTTTTACTTTATGGAATGCTTCGTAGTAGCCCTTTACTCCCAGCAGGACGTCGGTGGTTTCGGCAACGGTCGGCTCGTTGACGGTAATCGGCTGAAACCGTCTTTCCAATGCGGAATCCTTTTCGATATGCTTGCGATATTCGTCAAAGGTCGTTGCGCCGATAACCTGAATGTCACCTCTGGAGAGGGAGGGCTTTAAAATATTTGCCGCATCCATAGAACCCTCTGCCGAGCCGGCTCCCACCAGGGTGTGCACCTCGTCGATAAACAAAATGACGTTTTTTGCATTTTTGATATCTTCAATCAAGCCCTTGATTCGGCTTTCGAATTGTCCGCGAAATTGAGTGCCCGATACCAGAGAGGTCATATCCAACAGATAGATTTCCTTGTCCTGTAAACGGAAAGGAACCTGTCCGGCGGCAATTTTCAAAGCAATTCCTTCGACAATGGCTGTTTTGCCGACTCCCGGCTCACCGATTAAGCAGGGATTGTTTTTGACTCTGCGGTTTAGGATTTGAACGGCACGGGCAATTTCGGTATCTCTGCCGATGATACAATCCAAATTTCCGCTTCTGGCTTTTTCGGTCAAGTTGATGCAGTAATTGTCCAAAAATTTATTTTTCTTTTGCTCTTTGCCCTTGTCTCTTTTTTTCTCTTTGGTGTCAGAGTGGTTCTCGGCGTCCTCCTTTTGGGGAGTCAAATTCCCCATGCCACCGAAAATATTCTGCAAAAACGGAGGCATGGTGTCTGCGCCGCCCATTTCAAAATCATCTCCGCCGATTTCCATGAGCTGATTGGACATTTCTTCGATGTCGTCATCGGTGATTCCCATGCTGTCCATCATAGAGGATACCTGGGGAATTCCGAGCTCCTTGGCGCATTTGAGACAAAGTCCCTCATTGATTGTTTCGTTTCCTTCCATGCGGGACATAAAGACGACCGCCATTCTTTTTTTACACCTGGTGCAAAGCATTGATTTTCTCCCTTATATAAATTCATTGTCAAATGCCGTGATGTTCAGCATGAGCCTTTATGCTCCTGCTCGCTTTGATTTTTTATCTTTAAAAATTCGGGTATATACATTACAAATGCAAAAACCACAAAGCCGATTGCGATACCACTCAACAGATAGAGCACACCGGAGGGTAATGACGGAAAGAGGATAATGATTATCATGATTGTATATAAAACCACGGTAGCGGCTTTTCCGAACCATTTGGAGGAGCGGATTTTCTTTCCGGATTTCACCAGCACACAGCCGCCGACCAACATCATGATTTCCTTTATCACAAAAATAATGACAAAGAAGATCAACTCGGGATGGCGAATGAAAAGCGCAATACCGACAGCGGCTTGCGTCAGCTTGTCTGCCAGCGGGTCAAGAATTTTTCCGAGCTGTGTAATCATGTTGCATTTGCGGGCGATGATACCGTCGATGATATCGCTGAGTCCCGAGACCAGTAGGATAATCGCAGGCAACCAAATATGCTCCGGAAAGATAAAATACACAACTAAGAAAACCGGGATTAGCACGATGCGGAAAAAAGACAAGATGTTTGGTATACTCATGACAAATCAAAACCTTTCCCAATGCTGTATTGATAAAAATCAAAAACAAGCTTGGCTATGATACTATTGTAGAACGTAAAATTGGATTATATTCGTAGATAATCTTAAAAACATATGACTGTTCAATGACGGTGTTATTAAGATTTTCCATTTGATTACCGGTAAGATTGATGACCATGGCAACAGCGGCGGTGAAAATCAGCACAAATACGATTGCCTGAATAATGCCGACAACGGCACCCAATGCGGCATTGGCAGAGCCGAGCAGCGGGATCTTGTCGATAACCTTTAACGCTTTTGTAATCAGCTTAACGGCGATGCAAAAGACGATAAAGAGAATAATAAACGCTAAAGTTTGGATAATCATGGTGGAAATCGGCTCAATGACCTTATTGACAACATTTTCCGCAATTTCGGCTGTGGTCGGCGTGGAGCTGATCAGGTTGTTTTTGATTGCTTCGGTTGAGCCGATGTAGGAAGCGGCAAGGGTATGTACCTTTTCGGGAATTGCGGCAAAGGCAGTGTCAATCAGCTGAGCCACAGATTGCCCTCCGGATTGCTTTTCAACTGCGCTTTGAATCAGCTCAACGGATTGCTTGCGCAGAAAGGTGTTGAAGATAAATTGCGAAATCGGCAGGCTGACAACGTATGCCAGGACGGCGGCAACGATATATCCGACCAGATTGATGACCGTGCGAATAAATCCTCGCTTGTAGCCGATGAAAACCGCCAGAATAATAATCGCCAAAACGGCAAGGTCCAAGATGATTGACATGACTGAAATCTCCTTTGTATTTTTATTTTGAAGTGAGAAATTGCGATAATTTTGAGGCTGTTAAAGTATACCCTTTTTGGTGAAGCAGCAACACACGCAATGGATTGGTGTCGGTTTGAATGACCTTTTGCTGCTGTAAATTTTTATCAAATACCGTAACGTTGCCGTCGCTTAAAACGAGTAGGCAATCGTCATCCTCCGCCACATCGGTGACAGTCTCCGAAATTTCGGCGGAAGCGGCAGTATTCCCGTGGTCGTCGATTCGTAATATGCGGGTGTTTCGGGTGTTTTCGGTGTCCTCAAGCAGGACAGTGAGTGAATCATCCGCCCTATTGCCGTAGAGCAGTAACTTTCCGGGATAAATGCTTTCGCTTTTTATTTTACCACTGCTGTCAAGCAGGTATGCCGCGGTATCCGTTACAATGCCGATTGTTCCGTTTGCCTTGTAGGCTGCCGAAACAGCAACACAATCCTCCAGCGTTGCTTCAAACACCTCTTTTTTGGATTGAAGCGAAAGCTCATATATTTTGGAGCTTACAACGCCGTCCTCGACTGAAAGTGCGGCAACAACGCAGGTATGATTGTTTTTGTTAAAATCAATCGAGGTAATCATTTTATCGGTGACATTCCACGAAAAAATTTCCTGTAGGGCGGAATCGTATATTTTCAGGCTGACGGAATATCGCTCGGTTTGTGTTACGATAGCGACCTGTCCGTTGTTGCTGACGGCACCGAGCGCAATCGGCTCGTTCAGCTTTTTGGTACCGACAGCGCTTTTAACCGTGTCCAGACGGAATTGATGTCCGCCCAGGTCGTAGGTAAGAACGCGCTTAGAGGAGGTAGTCATCACCGGATTGGAATAACCGTGATGTGCGGAATAGATCTGTTTCCCTTTTTCCGAAAAAGAGATGAGACTGTTTTTGGTCAGTAGCAGGATGTTTTTGCCGCAATCGGCAATATCCAAGGGATTGTTTCCTCCCAAGGAAACGGGAAAGCCGTTCGCCGTAATATCGGTGTCGGAATGCTCGGAGCCAGTTACGCTTTCCAAGTCTTCGGTGCTCCCATTGCGGGAAAAATATGTACCCAATATTGCAATGGCGGCAATCAATAAAAGGACAACCGAGAAAGCAATGAGCCGTTTTTTTCTCTTTTTCTTTTTGCGGAGTTTTCGATATTGCTCAATATCACTGATGTTATCTATTGTTGTCGCCTCCTTTTTGCTGTTTTAAATACACCGGAATTTTATTCAAACACAAACCACTTGTGCAGCGAAGCGAGCAGCGTTTCAATAAAGTTAAAAGGGTACCGTGCTTGAAGCTTTTTATTCAAACGCAAACTACTGGCGCAGCGAAGCGAGCAGTGTTTCAATAAAGTTAAAAGGGTACCGTGCTTGAAGCTTTTTATTCAAACACAAACTACTTGCGCAGCGAAGCGAGCAGTGTTTCAATAAAGTTAAAAGCACATCGTGCTTTTAACTTTATTATAACACAATTTTTTTCAGTTGACTATGCTCTGCGGCAGATTTTGTATGCTTTTACAGCAAAAAATCCGATTCCCGATAGAATACGCGGTTGAGATATAAGCCGTGCGGCGGCGCAGTATGTCCGGCACGCCCGCGGTCACCGCTTTTGATGATGTCGGTGACACTGTCGCCCGGCTTCATGCCGTAATTTACCATTAACAGCGTACCGACCATGATGCGCACCATGTTGTACAGAAAGCCGTCTCCGCGCACCGTGAAAATCAGATGATTGCCGTCATGTACAACTGAAGCGGCGGTGATGGTTCTTATCGTAGATTCCGCATCGGCACCGCTACTGCAAAAAGCACAAAAATCATGGGTTCCGACAAATTCCTGCGCGGCAGAGTGCAGCTTGTCATAATCTATTTTGTAGGGATAATGAAAAGAAAGATCTTCCTCAAAGGGGTTTTTACAGCGGGAATTCCATATTTTGTATAAATATTCTTTCCCGACACAGGAATATCGGGCATGGAAATCAAGCGGCACCTCACGACAGCTTAAAGCGGCGATATCTCGGGGAAGGTGTCGGTTAAGCGCCAAAACCATTCGCTCACAGGGAATGTTGCATTCGGTGAGCATATGGAAAAAATATTGATTGGCGTGTACGCCGCTGTCTGTGCGGGAGCAACCGACGATCGGTTCACGCCGCTTCAATATTTTTTCGATTCCATCCTGTAAAACCTCCGCAATCGAAATGTTATTGCGTTGTACTTGATATCCGCAGTAATTTGTGCCACGGTAGGAAATTTCAAATAGTAGGTTTCTCATAAAGGACTCCGTTTTTCAGAGTAATTTTGTTGATGACATAACTTTTCAGATGACCCAAGGCAGATAGCTGCGAAGCAGGATAATCGCTGTCATACAAGCCGCAGTAACAATGCAGGCAATGACATCTCGACCGCTTAAATGGAGCTGCTTCATTCTGGTTCTGCCATCGCCGCCGTGGTAACAGCGGCATTCCATCGCCAGCGCCAGCTCCTCTGCACGTCGGATGGCTGAAATAAACAAAGGAATCAAAATCGGAATAAGCGCCTTGGCACGCTGTATGATTCCGCCGCTTTCCATGTCGGCACCGCGCGCTTTCTGAGCCGAAATAATTTTGTCGGTTTCCTCCAACAGGGTAGGGATAAAGCGCAGAGCGATTGTCATCATCATCGCCAGCTCGTGCACCGGAAATTTAAGATATTTGAGTGGCTTCAACAGCCGTTCAATGCCGTCGGTCAGTGCAATCGGAGAGGTGGTATAGGTTAACAGAGAGCTGCCCGCAATCAGTGCGAGAATCCGAATGGACATAAAAATCGCCAGGCGGATGCCTTCCTGCGAAATCGTAAAAATACCCCATTGCCATAAAACATTGCTGCCCTTGACAAAGAAGATATTCAATATGGCGGTAAAAAGGATTAAGGGCAAAATCGGCTTTAATCCCTTTAAAATCATCTTTAACGGTATTTTTGCAATCGGATAAAGGATCAGCAAAAACGCAATGGCAACGGCAAAGCCGATAAATTCCTTGACCAAGAACAGCATGACAATGTAGGCAATCGTCAGGATGATTTTCACCCGGGGGTCCAATTTGTGAACAAAGGAGGTTCCCGGGAAATATTGACCGATGGTGATGTCTGAAATCATAGCTCGCCACCTGCCTTTTTCAGCTTTTCCAAAATGAGCGTTTTTGCCTGAGCCACGCTGTAAACGTTGGTATCAATCTCTACACCGCGTGCGTTCAGCTCATGGAAAATGCGGGTAATTTGCGGAATATCCAAGCCGAGGGAGCGTAGCTGAGCTGCACGCGAAAATACCTTCTCGACGGTGTCGAAATCATATACCGTCGCATGATTCATGACAAGCACTCTGGAAGCGTATTTCGCGATATCCTCCATGCTGTGAGATACCAGCAAAATGGTGTTTTTCTTTTCCCGATGATATTGTTGAATTTCGGATAAAATCAAGTCCCGTCCTCGCGGGTCCAGCCCCGCAGTCGGCTCATCCAAAATCAGAACCTTCGGCTCCATGGCAATGACACCTGCAATGGCAACCCGCCGCTTCTGACCGCCGGATAATTCAAAGGGGCTTTTGCTCAAAACATCCTGCTTCAAGCCGACCAAAGCAGCGGATTCCCGCACACGAAGATCGATTTCCTCCTCCGAAAGTCCCATGTTTTTCGGACCGAACGCAATGTCCTTATATACGGTTTCCTCAAACAACTGATATTCCGGATATTGAAATACCAATCCGACTTGGAAACGAACCGAGCGAATTTGGCTTTTGTCCGCCCAGATATCCTTTCCGTCAAGGTAAATTTTACCGCTTGTCGGCTTGAGCAGACCGTTAAAATGCTGAATCAAAGTAGATTTTCCCGAGCCTGTGTGGCCGATAATGCCGACAAACTCCCCATGGTTAATCTCTAGGCTCACATCATTTATCGCCGCTTTTTCAAACGGCGTACCGATGCTGTATAAATGTGTGAGGTGCTCTGTTTTAATAACTGACAAAGTGATTACTCCTTCAAAAGTTTCAATAACGCCTCGATACATTCCTCTTCGGTTAAAATGTTATCGGGCATGGAAATGCCGGCTTTTTTCAGTTCGAATGCCAGCTCGGTGCTCTGCGGAACGTCCAAACCGACCGATTTGAGCAGTTCGACATGGGAAAAGACCTCCTTCGGCGGAGCATCTAGCAGAATTTTCCCGTTATCGACTACGATAACACGGTCAGCCTGTACAGCTTCATCCATAAAATGAGTAATCAGCACTACGGTGGTATGATTGCTTTTGTTCAGCTTCCGAACGGTTTGCAAGACCTCCTTGCGCCCCTGTGGGTCAAGCATGGCAGTCGGCTCGTCCATGACGATGCAGGAGGGATTCATTGCAATGATGCCCGCTATGGCGATTCGTTGTTTTTGCCCGCCCGAAAGCTGATGCGGCGAGTGCTCCCTGTATTCGTACATCCCGACGGCTTTTAAGGCATCATCGACCCGTTGACGAATTTCGGAGGGCGGTACGCCGAGATTTTCAAGCGCAAAGGCGACGTCCTCCTCGACGATGGTAGCGACAAGCTGATTGTCCGGGTTTTGAAAAACCATCCCGACGTTTTGTCGAATTTCAAAAAGCCTTTCCTCCGCACGGGTATCAATGCCGTTTACATAAACGGTGCCGCCGGAGGGAAGCAGGATGGCGTTAAAGTGTTTGGCGAGAGTGGATTTCCCGGAGCCGTTATGCCCCAGTACTGCCACGAATTCGCCCGAATTGATGGTTGTATTGATATCAAACAGAACCTGCTTGCTGTCCTCTTCTCCTTGATTGTAAATATAATCCAACTGTTCGATTTTTAAAAGCTCGCTCAGTTTCATCACCATTCTTTATAAATTGATATGTCGGCGTGTAGGCGATTATTTCTGCCAAATTGCGGTTGAGCCGCAGGGCAGGATATAGCCGGATTTTTCTACCGGCAAGCCGATTTCGTCCGCCGATACGTTGCCGCCGAACCGTTTGCCGACGGTGACTCCCAACAGATAGGACATCACCGAGGGGGACAATCCGGTGGTGTAGGAGTTTAAGACGAAAAACAGCGGGTCATCGCTTAGTACATCAGCGCACAGCCGAACCAGGTCATAAATTTTTTCTTCCAGCTGCCAAACCTCTCCTGACGGGCCTCTGCCGTAGGAGGGCGGATCCATAATGATTGCATCGTAGGTCTTGCCCCGCTTGATTTCGCGGCTGACAAACTTTTCGCAATCGTCTACAATCCATCGGATCGGCTTTTCGGTGAGATGGGAGAGTGCGGCGTTTTCTCTTGCCCAGGCAACCATGCCCTTGGAGGCATCCACGTGGCAGACCGAAGCGCCGGCAGCGGCGCAGGCGAGGGTAGCACCTCCGGTATATGCGAACAAATTCAAAACGCGGATTTCCCGTCCCGCCTGACGAATCAAGCGTTCAAATAAGTCCCAGTTGACCGCCTGCTCGGGAAATAATCCGGTGTGCTTAAAACCGGTCGGCTTGATTTGAAAGCGAAGCTCCTTATAGGCAATGCT
>CAZFQM010000008.1:14427-15824 GCA_964520995.1 uncultured Oscillospiraceae bacterium | reverse complement strand
AATAGAAATGAACAATAAAAACATAATAATCAATTCAACGAATGAAATAATAATTGGAATTAAAGGGAATAATCCCATTCCTCATCTCTTGAGCGGAACATCCACCTGCCGTTGGTAAAATCGGGGAAGGCTACCGGTGCGGAACCTAAAAGAATCGATTGCTCGGTAAGCGGCGTAATTGCCATTAAGGTTGCCATAAGCCGCCGTACTGCTGAAGATTGCCTGATTCGGCAGCTTTGCGCACCATACAAGGCAGGAAAGAGTATCAGCTGCATTATCCGAAAAGAGCGTATCAAACTCCGCCATGCCGTCCTCTGCGGTTGCATAGTAGGACAACGCCCGCTTAGTCGAATCACGGGACATTATGACCTTCATCGACTCGGTCTTTGAGTTTATACAGCAAAACAACGAAAACTATCGTCTGCTTTGCCGCTCCAACGATTTCCTCTTCGCGGCAAAAAAATTAACAGCCATCGCCTCGGGCAAGCTTCTCGAGCTGTGCCTAAGCGATAGCCGTATCAAGAGAAAGGATTATATCGAGCTGGATTTGCAGATATTTTTGGAGGGGCTGCTCTGCGAATATGTCAAGTATTGCAGAGGTTATTCCGACAAAGCCTTAGATGACCTCTATGAATACACCAAATACCGGATAACAAACTTTTTGCAACTGCGCTCTCATTAAAATGCCTCCAATGCCGCTTTCATGCAAGTACACAAAAAGCGTGTTGCTTTGATTTTTCAAAGCAACACGCTTTTTCTTTAGCTGATACACAAGCACATCAAAGAGGCACAGCCTACTCCCAAGCCAATCCACTGGCGGAGAGTCAGCTTTTCCTTAAACACGGTAATCGACAACAGGGTTACAAGAACCAAATGTCCGCCGTTTACCAGCGGGAAAAAGACCGCGCTGTCCATGGCGCCCGACAGATACAGATTGATTTGATGGTTCAATCCCGTACAAATACCGGCGGCAACAAACAGCAGGATAATCATCGGGGAAACCTTTATCCGCTCGCCCTGCTCCTTTGCAGAGGTAAGAAAATACATTACAGCAGACAGCACCGAGGCAAACGCAAAAGCGACCACGACAAAGCCGGTCGTCTCTGCCGCATACTCCGACATTTGATGTGCCTTTTGCAAAACGCCGATCAAACCGGTAGAGACAAACACCAGAATCGCATAAATCAACCATTTCGGCTGTACGGTCTGTTTTTCCTCTTCCTTTTTCACCGAAAGGATAAAGCAAGCTACCATCAACAGCACGCCGACATACTGCTGTGGAAGCAGCTTTTCCGACCAAATAATCGCGCCCGAAAATGCCGGTATCACTGTAGAAAGAGAGGAGATAACCGTTGTGTAGGAAAAGGAGCCTGTACGGAACGCCATTGCAAGAGTAT
>CAZFQM010000008.1:11469-14417 GCA_964520995.1 uncultured Oscillospiraceae bacterium | reverse complement strand
AGTTCGTCAATCCGTAAAGAGCTGCGATAATAACGGTATAGGCGGAGACCTTACCGAGTCCTCCCGATAGGATGACCACTGAAAGAGCCGACAAAAGGCTGCATATCAATGTGTACAAATAAACGTCAGCCGAGCACTTTTGATACTTTTTACTGAAAACATTTTTCAAGGTACAATGGCCGAGACAGGCGCCCATGGTAATAGGTAAAAGAATAAATAACGGAATCTGCTGCAATTGTTTTCACCTCATCATATTGTCTTATAAAAATATATTTTCGCTTTACGCCGCTCCGGGATTGTTACGGAAAAGCCCTTTTCAACCAGCTCTCGCCCGCTCAAGGTAAAGCTGCCGCCGTCGGCATCCTCAAAAAGATAATCGGCATTTTCATCCAAGCCCCGCAATCGGAAGCAAGCGGTCTCATACGGAGCATTCTCCCGACGGAACAGCTCCACAATACCGTCCTGTTCGGTCGGACGGTGAAACTGCATGGCGCACCACACATCAAGCTTGTCGGTCACCTCGGTAAGCGGATAAAAATCCTCCGAGAAATAGGGACGCACCCTCAAATATTCCTTGGTATATTTCTTGATAAACGCCGTTTTTTCGGCTGTATCGCAATAGCTTTCCCATTCGGAGAAGGAATAATTGGTAGTCAACGCCGCCGCATAAGCACTTCGAATCCGATATTCATCATAGGGTCTGCCGCTTCCCGTTCCGGAATACGGTATCCATAAATTGAAGCTTTGATTATGACACTGTGCGCCCTCGATATCATAATCGGCAGGGCATTGCAGGTCACTTCTCCAAAGCGGAATGCTCCGCTTGAGCGTCTCAATGTCAATTCTTCTGCCACCCGAAGCGCAGTTATCAATCAGCAATCGGGGGAATCTTTCCAGCAATGCATCCCAAAGCCGATACAAGCCATTGATATGCTTGATTTCGGTAATACCCTTTCGATCGGCGGCATCGTTGTTACGCCAATATTCCAAAGGCGGAAAATTAAAATCCTGACGATAGCAATCAATGTGCAGTGTTTCAATCAATTCGGAAAGAGTTTGAAAGCAATATTCCCACGCATCGGGATTGCCTAAATCCAAAAGCCGATTATCATCATACGGATGAGTGCCCGAAAGAAAATATTCCGGATGCTGCAACGCCATGGGCGTGGTTCGAATCACCCGCTCCGGCTCAAACCACAGCAAAAACTTCATTCCCGCATCATGAATTGCCTTAGAAACATCCCGCAAGCCCTGCGGATGAACCAAGGGACTTACCCGCCAATCGCCGGTGTGCGCGCTCCAATCTCCCTCAAACTCATCGGGAGTCGGCGCGGTATCAATACCGTACCAGCCTGCATCCATCCAAACATATTCAAACGGAAGCTTGTTTTCCCGAATCGCTTCGATTCGTTCCAGCACCGATTGCGTTTTCATGCCGCCCCATATTCCCGCGCAAAGAGGACCGTGCGAATCTCTTTCTCCTTTGCCGAGCGGAGAAAAATGCTCTCGCACCAATCTTCTCCATTTGTTGTGAGACTCCGCAACATCGGCATGATACGGCATAATCACCACCGAGGAGGTTCTGAGCTTCTCTCCCGGAAGTAATCGGAAAAAGGTGTCCTCTATTTTCGAACGAAAAGAAAAGCTGTCATTTGCACGGCTGATTTGGCATTTCCACTGCCCCGTCCAGCCAATCGCAAAAATATAGCCGTTTCCGTTTTTGGAAATATTGAAAAAGGGTGCTCTCGCCTCACTGGAGCGTCCGCCCGAGGTGGCGTATTCCTTTGTTTCGCCCGGCGTGATATGGTTCATTCTGAAATTGTTCTGTATAGCATCAATATCGCAGTGAAATTCAAACTTGCTCCATTCCGAGCCACTCGGTGCATATATTTTCGTCGCCGTCGCCACATCCGGAACATACGCCTGCCATTTTCGATTTTCTTCATGCTCCAACGGGAAGCTGCAATCGCAATCCCACAGCTCCGAGATCATCTTGCTCGGTTTTTCCGAGGTGTTTTCTATGTAGTTTACCCACTCATATGCGTCGAAATCGGGATATTTCTTTGCAACGTTTGTCACCCGCAAGCCGTCGTCAAAGGTGTATACCGTTGTTATTTCATTGCCGACACATTGCACCTCCGACCGATAGTTCAATTCCCAGGCATTCGCACCATCCAATTGAAAAGACAGCCGTTTGTTGTTCCTCAAAAAATCCATTTTCACACACTTCTTTCCACAAAAAATCAGAAACCTTTGATTGATATTGCTTGGTAAAGCTGTAATTTATGACAGCACCGATGACGCTTCCTTTCCAACAACGGTAAGCTCCGGCAGGTCGGTCAAGGTGATTTCCCCGTTGCGCGAAATTCGAACGGTTTGAAGCTGATGACTCCCCAGAGAAAGCGAAAAACGGCTTTCATAATGCGGAATGTGTACCGCGATTTCCGCCTTTGCGGCTTGTCCGCTTGCTTCATAAAAGCGTAAAACAAGCGCATCGCCGTCCTCGGCATATTTGATTGCCTCACAAATCACCGCAGGCTGATTTGATTTGATTCCGCTGAAGGTCGTAGGCAGCTCGCCACCATGGTTGGTTCCGTAAATCGGCTCTGTCGGCTGATTGAGCAGCATTGCCTCCCGCGTCACCTCTGCCATATCGCCCTCATGCGGCATCAAGGCATAACGGAAGTCCTGTATTCCCTGTTCCATCCATTCAATGGCAACCTTACGGTCACTGTAATGGTCGGCAAAGCCACAGCTCCGTGCGGCAATCATTCGCAGCTCGTTTTTATCGGCGGAGAATGAATACTTGCTGTCATTCAAAACAGCCAGCTGTACCGCTCCGTCACCCAAGCTGACATATCGCTGTCCCGGCTCTTCCATACCGTTGCAGGACTTTTCAATCGTTCCGAACGGCATTTCATAAACAGCCCTTTCGCAGGAAGCATTTA
>CAZFQM010000008.1:0-11459 GCA_964520995.1 uncultured Oscillospiraceae bacterium | reverse complement strand
TATCATTTGTCATCATAAAAAATGTATTTCAAAAAAAAGGTACATTCTTTCCTTTAGTAAAGATGTGCACTTTTTCTTCAGGATAGCTAATGTGGGTTAAAAGGTACGTACATCTAATATGAGTGGAAAATCTTATTCTTTTCATGATAATCCACACGGCAATCCACATATAAAATCGCTTTATCCGCAAACAATCGGAACACCTGAGAAAGCACAGAGGTACCGTATCGCACCGTGACACGAAGTGCCGCCGACAGCGGTCCGCTTTCCACCGTTTCAAGCTCCGCCTCACCGAATCGACCGATGATGTCGCCAAACTCATTCTTTCCGTGCGCCCAGGTATCGGAGCTTTCATCCTCAAGCACCAAGCCGACCGCTCCGCCGCCTGTGATAATATCCGCTCCCGTCCGCTTGTCATGCAAAAGCGAAATTGCACCCGTATTCGGGTCGAATTCCACCCGCAGATAAGCATTTTCCAGCGTTCTGTCTCCCGCCGTGCAGGGAACGCCTTGCGGTTGCAGTGACTCTCCCTTACGGCTCAAATAATAGGTTTGATATCCCAACGGAGGCAGCTCGGCAAGAAACAAGGTGTTTTGCGTATCGGCACAGTTGGATTGTTCTCCCCGCACCTGCTGTACAGGGTAACGCTTCCCGTCGGCGTCGCAAACCGCGGCGACCCCGCTGTGATTGATGACTACCGGTGTACGCACCACAAAGGTATGCGGGTTAAACACGGTGAGCGGCGCTCCCTCTCCCTCGGTCTCCCAGAGAATCCAATCCTCCTTACCGGTGGGACGTTCCGTAATTCCACGCGCTGTATCAATATGCCATGCCAACCGCTGTAACGCAAAGGTCGCGGTCTCGTCTCCCTCACTCCAAGCAGCATCACTGTATCGCTCTGCCTCCTCTAAGGCACTTTTGATACAACAGCCGGCAAGAATATCATGAAATTGATTAAACAACAGCCGTTTCCAGCCTGTTCTTATTTTATCGGCATGAGAGACCGCTCCGGTCAACTCGGCAGAGAGAATATCATATTTTTCAGCGGAAATCAGACGATTCTCCGTTCGACGGTTTTTCTTTTTAATCGGGCTGTATGCCGAATAACATCCGATTGCATGATGCTGCAGGTCTGTAGTTACCACAGACAAATCCGATGAAAGCGACTTCACGTCGGCAAAATATTGCATCGGTGAAGCATACTGCACACTCGCATCCTCCCGACGAAGCTTTTCCAGCTCGGTCAAGCAAGCCTTGGTAGGACCGCCGCCGTGATTTCCCACACCGTAAAAGCTCATAAACGGATGTTGCTTTTCGGCGGCAATTCGCTTGGTTACCACCGCTTTTGCACGATAGGTGCTCATCCCCTTGGTTTCCTCGTCATCCTCGTAGCCCCACCATCCGTCATTATAGGCGAACATAATCTTAAATGTAGTCACCTGACTGCCGTCGGGAGACTCCCAAAGGAAGAGATGCGGCAAAGAAGCGTTTTCATTGCCGTCCGGTCGCTGAAACACATAGGAAGCAATTCCCGCCTGCCGCAAAAGCTGAGGCAGCATTCCGTTATGTCCGAACGAATCCACATTGTAACCGACGGTAGCGGGCTGCCCGAACTTTTCCGAAAAATACCGCTGAGAATAAAGCAGATGACGGGCAAAGGATTCGCCCGAGGGTAGGTTGCAATCGGGCTGTACCCACATTCCTCCGACAATTGCCCAGCGCCCCTCACGGACACGTGCACGAATTTTCTCGAACAGCTCCGGCTCGTTTTCCTCCACCCACTGATAATAGGCGGCACAGGCACAAGTAAAAATGTAATCTCCGAACTCGTCCATGCGTTCCAGTGCCGATTGAAAGGTTGCCTTTATTTCCGCATAGCCCTCGGCGCGCTTCCAAAGCCAAACCGGGTCAAGATGTGCGTTTCCGATCATATATAAAGTTTGTTCATTCATCTTCCTACTCCTATTTCAAATAAATTGCGATTTGTCATAATCTGTTTTTCAATAATAGCGACGGCTTACTAACGACAAGCCGTCGCTATTGCTTTGAATCGCCACAGCAACAACGGTAACTCATTGCGCTGATATCATTTTTTCGGTTTTATCGCCTACATTACAATAGAAAAAGAAAGAAGTAATGCTTCATCCGGTAAAACTCTATCACACTTTCACAGCACTGTCAAGCGATAATTTTGATTTGCGATTCTTTTTACATTTTTTCAGTTTTTTTCTTCATCCGATACAAAAGCGACTACCTTGCCCGCATCAACCGCTTCATGCAATTCCTTTTCAATGGAACGGTAAATTCCGCAAATGCCGCTCGGATGCTTGTCACGGTTGATGGCAAAGATAACCTCCGGCTCGGACAGCAACGGCTGATTCAAAAATTCATTCCGCCAATGGCGAAGCACCGTTGTTACAGGGCGGTCACTGCCGTCGGGGTCAGTGACACCGTGGTCGGTCACCTCGGCAGGACGATAGCCTGCCGGCCAGAACCAGTAATATACCGCACCCGTATGTCCCTTGACGATGGTTTTATAAATCTCCTCGACATACTCTGCCTGTGCCTGCTTCGTTGCTTGCTGTGAGCGCACCGACCAACATGGGAAGTTCGAGCCGGTCCATGCCGAATAGCCGAATTCTTTCCATACCACCGGCGCTCCCGGCTTCGCAAATCTTGCATAGATATTGGTAAAGACATTGCGGTAAATGTTTTCCTTATTTCCGTAATATTCCGGCGACATATAGTCAAAGGCAGGTGCCAACGATTGAAAATCAAATGCCATATGACCCGGATTAAATAACGGAATTCCACTGTAATTGGTTCGGGCGCTGATCAAATGATAGGGGTCAACACTGCGAATCATCTCACGGAAAACGCCATGTTTTTGTGCGACAAAGCCGTCAATAAAGCGGCGATATGCCGCCACCAAGTTGCTTGCGGGTGAATCGACCGACAGCGCCTCATCGGATGGACAGGTATAGCTGCCCTCGGCTGTCATCGGCATTTTTTCGCCCCACGCAGCCTCTGCCGCTTCCACCGTTCCGTACTGCTCCGCTACCCAACGGAGCCATTCTCCGTCCAAGCTCCTGCGGCCGCCGGTCACACTTCCGTATGAGCCGATATAAGCGCCGACGCACTGCTCCCAGCCGATATCATACCCGGAAATGTAGTCAAGCTCATCCAGATGAAGCACCTTGATTATATCGGTAATCGAGCGGTCGGACGGGTCATGCTCCAACGGAAAATAGGAGCGCAATGCAAAATCGACTGTCAAGCCCGCCTGATCGCACATTTCCAGCAGGTGCAGAATGTTTTTGGTCTGCATAGCAACATCATAATACACATAGAGGGCAATTGCGTTAAAGCCTACTTCCTTAATGCGTTGCAGGTCCTTACGGCAGACATCCGGGTCATAAGAGGACAGCGATTGGTAGTGTTCCCAATCATACCAGCCTTTTGCTCCGCTGAACGCAATATTGGAACAGGGCATATAGCTTACACCGAACATCCGTATCGGCTTTCCGTCGCGGATAAATTCGTTGTTCGCCGTGGTAATATAGCGGCGCTCCTCCATCGGCTTTGGATTCCAAAAGACAAGCTCATGGCCAAGCTCATCTATCTTCTCTTCTCCGTCATACAAAGAAAAGAGAATCCGATTCGGCTTTTCCTCTGTCACGGCAAGCTCCTCCGTGATTTCCTTACAAATCGACGGATACTCACGGCAAAGCAGCTCTCGCTCATCTCGAAGCAGTGCCATTTTCACCCGCAAGCCGTCATTCGGTGCACCGTGCAGCCGAGCACCGACCCGAAAATGCGGCGTTTCCTTTTCGATATACAGATATTCCGTCGCACCCGCTTCGATAAACATCTCCCCGCGCAGCATAAAGCGTATCACATCGATCAATGCCGCCAAACCGTTTTCATTGTAGAAATTCGGGTCGGAGGTGCCGAAGCCTGCAATCACAGAGTCCTCATAGGGATTGACCGCCTCATCTTTTTCGGTCATGTAATTCAGAAGCATCCAAGCCAGCAAACCACTTCGCAAATCCTTGTCATCATAAACCTCTATCAACGGGATAAAGCGTGCTTTTCGATTTTTTTCGAATCCGGTGCCCTGCGGACGTGGGCTGGGAGAGAACATCTCCCGCGGAAGAGAATAGTCCCGCTTCTTCAACAGGCATTGGTTATCAAAGGTCACCGTCTTGACGCCGTTATTTATCGGATAAAACTTCCACTGCGGCGCCAGCTCATCAATTTCGGGCACCTCGTCATTATAAAGGAAAACACTGTCCAGCCAGAAGGTATGATCTCCGTCCGGGGCAGCTGTATGGGAAGCCGACAAGCCGAAGCTTACCGACACAACATCCTCAAAATGTACGTGGTCGCCTGCTCCTCCTCTGCCCTTTGAGGGATTATCAAACCAATAATGGAAGAAATGATTCGGCAATGACACAAAATGCCACTCGGTATCCAAGCCTAAAACCGCAATCCACACCGAGCCGTCCTTTTCGGTCAGCTGTACCGCCAAAGCACGCGTGTTTTCGTCGCCCTTGGCATACAAGCCGAAGTTCTCATATCCCGACGGAAGCGAAACCGACTTGCCGAGCATATCCCAGCCCTTGTAATTTTCGGTTTTCACCTGCAATGCGCCGTGGCTGTCGGGACTTCCGAAATCGCCGACGGTAATCTGCTGAGCACTGCTCGAGTCAAAAACGTTTCGCGACCAGCCGTTTGCATCCCCCGCCTGCTCAAAATCCCATATTAACGGTCGCCCCTCATATCTTCCCTGCGCAGCGGTTAATTCCTCTCGTAGCTTCCAGCCCTCTGCGGAGCGGTGCAAAACCGTTGTCATCGCCGGACCGCCGAGAGTCAATAAATTGCCCCCCTGACGAAGATAGCGGTCAAAAGTCGCTCCCGCTCCGTACGGAATTTCGGACGGCTCCGGAAAAATAACGACATCCTTTCCGTCAATCGCCATTGTCTCCCAATCAATTTCGGTCACGGTCGCATTTTCCAATTTCTCCGTCGCCGCAACGACAGCATCATAATAAGCCGGCTTTTGCAGCGGCTTGATAATTCCTATGGTTTTCATAACGCTGTTCTTTCCTTTCCCTTGCTTGTATCCTTTCCATTTAAAAGGAACGGTGAAAAAAAGACCTAACCTTCTCAAAGATAATGAATACGGTCGGTATTCTGCACTGTGATCAGGGTTAGGCCTTTCTTTTAAAGAATTATTCGGAGGACTCAACGGAGTCCGTACCGTCGGCAATCAGTATTGCCTTTTCATTTTTTTGCTACCCCAAAGCTCAGTTTGAGGTAAGAGTAAACTGGAAGGAGGTTCCGAATTCGAAACGGTCCTTGGCTTCAAACCGCATGGCGATATCCGTCCGTTTGCCGTCAAAGCTGTCGGTCAATCTGAATTCCTGTGTTACCTTTCCGAGGTACTTCACATTGCTCTTGATTGCTTGTTTAAACGAAATATCGGAGTTCTTCGCAGAGATCAACGACACTGCACCCTTGCCGGAGGTAATCCACTCGGCACGCTGTGTATTCTGCACGGTTACCCGTACATCCACTGCGCCCTTCGGCAGAACGACCGCATCGCCGTCGTTTATCGTTCTCCAAATTCCGTCCGAACCGCGTACCTGCACCATTCTGAATTCACCGTTTACATATCTTGCGGGATTCTGCGCAGAAGCGGTTCCGCTTCCGCCGATTGCCGCATCGGAAACATTCGCGGTGGTCTTACCGGTCGCCGCATCCACCAGAGCAACCGTCTTGCCCGCATCAATCGCCGCAAGCAGCTCTTCCTTAATGGATACATACATTTCTTTCCAACCGGAGGCACTCAAATCACGGTCAACGGTAAAGGTGACATCTGCCTTTTTCTTGGTCGATTGATTCATAAACTTATTGCGATACTCACGGAACAGCTTGGTTACCGGACGATCACTGCCGTCGGGGTTGGTCACGCCGCAATCAGAATTTTCACCCGGACGATATCCCGCACAGAAGCACCACCAATAAATAGCGGTAGAGCGGGTGGAAATCGCACTGTCCAAAATTGCCTTTGCCGTTACTACCTGATATTGCAATGCCGCCGCACGTTTAATATGCGTATCGGGCAGGAAGTTAGAGCCTTGCCATACGCTTTCACCGAACTCCTTCCATACAACCGGAGAATCGGGCATTGCAAACTGAGAATAGAGGTTGACAAACGCAAAATCACGCTTATCATAGCCTGCACCCTCATCGTAAAATTCGGGAGAATAGAAGTCATACACCGATGCCAAGCCCTGTGCATCATACACCATGTTGGCGGGAGAATACATTGCCGTGCCGCTGGGTGCACCTGCGCGAGAGCTGAACAGGTGATAGGGATCTGCCTGCTTCAACCGCGTGATTATATCACCGTAATTGCTGCCGAGATACTCATCCGTGAAGCGGCGGAATGCGGCAACCAGTGCACTGCCCTTCTCACTTGTCAGCATGGCATCGCTCGGACCGACATATTCGTCTCCGCTTTTCGGCATACTTTCGCCCCAGGTTTTTTCGGCATTGCTAACCGAGCCGTAGTTTTTAATCACCCAGTTAATCCATTTTTCATTCAATGCCTGGCGTCCCTTGGAGTTGCTGTAGCCACCCACATAACCGCCGAACGTTCTCTCCCATGCGATATCGTAGGCAACAATGTTATCCAATTCCGCCAAATGCTGCTTTTCGATAACCCCTACGGTTGCGGCGCCGTTTCCGTTAATGCCGTCCGCGCCCGATAGGAAGCAGTCAACATACAAGCCCAGGCTGTCGCACATCGTAACAAAATCCAAAAGGTTATTGCTTTCCATTCCCTCTTCGGAGTAGCCGTTGATTGACACGGCATTAAAGCCGATCTCTTTCACACGTTGCAGCTGCTTGTAGATCTTATCGGGGTCATATGCCGCATTACTCCACCATTGCTCATGATAAAGCCCGTCATCTCCGTCGGCATCAAAGCCGTAGGCTCCGACGTTCGGCATATAGTTAACACCGTAAATCCGCAGCGCCTTACCGTCGCGCATAAATTCACCGTTTGCCTTGGTGATGTACTTGCGCTGACTCAGCGGTTTGGGAGACCAGAACTTCAGCTCCTGCACAATACGGTCAACCGGTTTTCCGTCCTTTTTCAAGGTAATCATCACCGTATCGGGCTTGCCCGCGGAGAGCTGATAGGAAACAGAGGTCACCTTTAACAGGGTATCCGCATACTGCTTCACCGTTTGCTCAGTGCTCATATCGAAGCTGACAGCGGCAATCCGCTTGCCGTTGCTTGCCAAATCCACATCCATAGTGACGCCGTTTAAGCTTTCGCCACGTACATAGGCGCCCATATCCAAAGAGGTGGTTTCGCTGTCCACATAGATGTGCTCGGTGGTTCCCGCCTCGGTAAAGAGAGAATCGTTCAACATCGTGCGTACAACATCCAGTACGGCTGCTAAGCCATCCTTATTGTAGAACGCGGGATCGTTGGTTCCGAAGCAGGCGGTAATGCTGCCGTTCACGGTTCGGTCGGCAGAATAAGCCGAGTTAATATTCATCCATGCCAAGCAGCCGGAGAACAAGTCCTTTTCATCATAGATTTCGATAAGCGGAACAAAGCGGGTCTTTTTGCCCTCGGCAAAGCCGACGCCCTGCGTTCCGGAATTTAGGGACACCGCATCGCTCGGCAGTACATATTTGCGCTCTCCGACAAACACCTGTCCGTCATAGGTCACGCAGGAATCTCCGTTGGTAATCGGATAATACTTCCATTGCGGAGAGAGTCCCTCTAATACAAATTCATCCTCTACCGGCTTTTCATAGTTCAAAAAGCAGACACTGTCCAACCAGAACTCATGCTCGCCGACATCAATGGCGCTAAACGAACCGGATAAACCGATCTGAATGTTGGCAGCGGATTTTATATTAAGGGTATCACCCGCATCACCTCGACCGGTCGCCGTTGTATCATAGGGCCAGTAGGTAAAGTCCTTCGGACCCAACACATAATATTTCCATTCCTCGGTAACTTCCAAGGAGGTGTACCAGCGTGCGCCGTCTGTTTCACGCACTTCGATGGATATCTCTTTGGTATTCGCATTGCCCTTTGCCCAAAAGCCGATGCTCTTGTAGCCTTTACCGGACAAATTAAAGTTCATCATATCCCAATGAGAATATTTGCTGTACTTTACGTGCAACGCTTTTGTGTTGGTCGGGCTACCGTAATCTCCGATTTCCACAATGCGCTCGCCCTCATATTGGCTGGCGTTTCGACCCCATTTGCTCAAATCAACCTGTCGGTCAAATTCGGACAAAATATATTTTCCCTTGCTTGCGGAATCCTTTTGCATAAAGGAAACCGGGTCCAACCATTGACCGTTATGGGAATAAAGCGCATTTTCCAGCGGCGGACCACCCAAAGTCAGCAGCTTTCCGCCGTTGCTCAGGTAATCGCTGACCGCTTTCACGGTACCATAGGGTACCGTGAAAGCGTCGGGAATGACAATTGCTTCCAGCTTTGTTGCATCCAAAGCCGTGCTCACCTTGCTCCAGGGAATCTCGGTGACGGTGGCATTCAGCCCCTTGCGCAGAGTACTCACAAGGTTGCTGTAATACGCCGGCTTGGTGGCGGGAGTCAGGATTCCCACCGTTTTGCCGCGATAATCCAGATTCGGGCTGTTTTTCACGGCTGTCGGCATCGTTTCGTCAAATTCATCCTCGACATCCGGCAACGACCAATCCGAATTATCGCCATCCTCGGGAAGCTCCTCGGGAACGCTTGAAGCGTTATTGTCGTCGGAGATGTCACTGCTGTTATCTTCCAAGGAGCTACTCGGACTTGAGCTGTTTGAACCGGTAATAATCGCCTGCCCCGTACCGCCGAATATTGCCACAAGGAGAATAACTGCCGCCAATATAAACGCCAACACGGAGGTCAAAAACACAGCTAAGTTCCGTTTGGATCTCGTAATCAAGCTCCAAAAGCTGTTAAATATGTTTGCCATCTTCATCCCCTACTTTCTTAGCGTTCTTTGCGCCGAACCAAGCAAAAGCCATCAAGCTCAACGCCGCAACCGCAATCAGCAAGCATTGCAGCAAGCCTGCCTGCACGCCGGTAATCGGGCTGTCGTCATCCTTGCCGATACTGCCGTTTGAGTTGCTCGGATTCTCCGGATTTTCCGAATCGGTACCCGAAACAATCAAGCTGGTATGCTTTTCGGAGCGCATAAATGACATACTGGTCAAAATCACACCCGCATTCAAGCAATCCGGAATATAATCATCCAATTCTTTCAGCTCGGTACCGGTATAATCCTGCGTCTGCGGATATTCAAAAGCAATGAATTCATATTTGGAATCCAGCTTTTCGATGGTTAATCGATAGTTGGTATAATCGGTACTGCTTCCGGTCGGGAAGATTTCATAATCCTCAATCAAATCCCACTTTTTGCCGTCTGCCGAGGCATATAGCTTCGGAAACAGGTTCATCGCCGCGGTATATTTGCTTACCATAAACTGCGCCATAAAGCCGGAGCCGTTCTTAACCGCAACGATGGCACGCGGATTTTCAAGATTTTTTCCTCCCGAGAGGTAATCCACCGTCAGCAAAAGACCGGTATTGAGAATCTGCTCAAACGCTTGCGGCGGTGTAAAGTTGTACAATCTGGCAAGTGCCGTCGCATCGCTTACAAAGTTGACCGTTAAATCATAAGGAGAGGGCTCCTTATTGGAGTTAAAGGACAGCTGCTGCAAATCACTGTACCAAACGGCATCCAACGCAGTGTTGCAAATCACAATCTTGATGTAACGATTATCCTCTCCGATACCCTCCGAAAGGTAATTGACAAAGATGTTACCGCTGATTTCTTGGTCGGTGGTCATTTCCAGCTTTGTCCAGTTCTTGCCATCCGGGGAAGCGTAAAATTCGGGTCTGCCCGCTGTATTATCGGCGAACAGCTTAAAGCCTGCGATAATCGGAGAGTTTTTGTCTACCTTATAAACCACAAAGGATTCCGGCGCATTACCGCCGCCCAATCCACCTTGCCAAATCTGGCACAAATCGGGGCTGAACATATATGCCTCATTGAGAGAAGCGTTATATTGATTTACAAAATCCAACGTGGTATCTACCTTAGGAAGACCGTCATCCGGCTCCGGCTCAACATATCCCGAGTCATCCGGACCGATGTGTGCACCCGCGGAATAAGAAATATTCTCAATGCAGAATGCCCATGGGCTGGATTCGGACAAAATAATCTTAACGTAGGTTTTTCCCTCGCCGATAGCGGTTGCATAGTAGGTCCATGCGTTGTATCCGCCCTCCTGCGGCTGTACACGGGTGACATCAAGCGGAGTCCAGGAGGTGCTGTTCGGGTCATCCGATACAAGCAGTGTAACCGTTCCCGCAAGCTTGCTGTCATGTACCCGCATTGACATGGAAAAGGGTGAATTGTCGGCAGTGTTGATAACAATATAGTTATTCTTTGCCTTGGTTGCATACGCCGCATTTTCATAACCGGCAGCAGGTGCAATATCAAAATTCCATTGGCGGAACACTCTGTCCAGATCCGCTTTTCCGTTTGCGATAAAGTCAAGCGTGGTATCCGGCTTCGGCACATCCTCTGCCTCGGTGCTGGCATTAAATGCCAATTGCTGTAAATCGACATACCAAACGTTCTCTCCGAGCGCGACGTTACTGATAACCACCTTGATATATTTGTTTTCGGCACCGATTCCGTCCGAAACGTAATTCAGTGTCAGCAATCCTTTGATTTCCCGATCCGTCTGCATCTCCAGCTTCGTCCAATTCTTGGCATCCGCGGAAGCATAGAATTCGGGTCTGCCCTCTGTGCTATCGGAGAACAGCTTCACGGTCGCAATAATCGGAGAGTTTTTATCTACCTTATAGATAACATAGGTGTTGGGAGTGTTCTGACCGCTAACACCGCCTTGATAAACCTGACCTAAATCGTAGCTGCACTTATAGGCCTTGGATACCGCCGCAGTATAGCCGTTTACAAAGTCAAGCTTGGTATCTGTGGTAGGCAGAACAACCGGTTTGCTTTCGGTATCACTGCTCGAGCCACCACTTGAAGTATCTCCCGAACTACTGCTTGAACCACCACTTGAACCACCACTTGAGTCGCCACTTGAGTCACCGCCCGAGCTATCGGCGGCAACTGCATTACCTGCGTAATCGAAGCGTACCTTTCTCAGATATACTTGAGAATCCCAAGGTGCACCGTTGAGTACCATTTTAACATACTTGTTGCCCTCACCGATTGCTTCGGCGAAATACTCTTTGGTATTGACTGCCGTCTCGGCGGTTTGGATGTATTCTTTTGCCACCCAAGTGCCATCCTCACCGCTCGGAGAAGCATACAGTTCCACCTTGCCGCTTCCCGCCGCCGTCGATTCAAACCAGAACGGAGAATTTTCCG